>NZ_JAMPNZ010000010.1:0-58887 GCF_028479625.1 Providencia sp. PROV197 | reverse complement strand
TTCAACCTGCAGTCAAACCTAATATCGGTTTGTCCGCAGTCTGATAGCGCCGATCGGCGCTATTTTTTTGTTGAATAATTTTTAATGGTTTGAAAGATTAACGCTAATAACTTTTGGTTATCAACTGATTGCAGCACCTTGATGGGTTTTGTTTTTAACGCTGGGATCCCCACGCGTAGTCGCAACGGCTCAAGACGGTAGCTTTTCCCTCTTAATGCCCCTTGTAACTCAATATCCACTTGCTGCAACTCATAAGTTACTACGCTTTTATCCAATAACCATGCGATGGTTAATACATCGTGGATCCAACACCCTGCAAGCTGCCGCGTTGTTCGTGAATAATCGATCCATGGGCGCATTGTGCTCACCAAAAACTGACTCAACGGTGAAGTGAGCTCAGCAAACCTATCAAGGTCACTATGCACCATCTGAGTTTGTACCGTTACATCCATAGGAACTAACGTGATATTCGCGCCGCTGTTTAATACGGCATGAGCCGCTTCTGGGTCTAGGCCAAAGTTGGTGTCTTTCACATAACCTGGCACATTAAATACGGCCCCCATAATAACAATTTCAGCAACATTAGCCGCGAGCTCAGGGAATAATTGCATCGCCATCGCAATATTAGTGAGAGGACCAATAGCGATAACTGTGATTTGGTTCGGATTTTCACAAACCAATTTGCCAATGCGCAAAGCTGCTTCAGGAATCGATTCAGGTAACACTGGCACAGAAGGAAGGTTGTCCCATAGATGAGTAAGCTTGGCTCTTTGTGCACCATTGTCTAACTGCTCCCGCCATGGCGCGCTAGCTTCGATTAAAGCAGATGATGCGCCTCGATAAACGGGGATATTTTCGTTTAATGAGCGCACCAAATGGCTGGCAACATTATACCCCACATTGCTAGGCGTATTGCCAGAAACCGTGGTGATCATCTCTAACTGGATTTCAGGTGCCGCAATCGCAAGTGCGAGTGCGAGCCCATCATCAACATTCGCGCCAGCAACCCCGTTTCCTGGATCACAATCAATAATTACACGCATAATTTTCCCTGAAATATTAAATCGTTAGCACCCACAAGAGTGCCCAATCTGTAATTCAAACTCGACCTCACATACGGCTTCTTTATATGGCCAGTTTTGTAAGATTTGTATCGCTTTTTCGGCAATTTTATCAACGGGTTGGCGGACTGTTGTCAGCGTAGGAACCGTATATTCAGATTGAACAGTACCGTTAAAACAAACCAGTGCAATATCCTCTGGAACACGCACTTTTAGCTCCGCTAACGCCTTTAAGCAACCGAAAGCCTGTAATTCATTTGTTGCAAAAATGGCTTCTGGCAACCCAACCTGCTGCATTTGATAAATTGCCTGATAGCCCCAATCGCGCGTATATTTCCCCGCTAAAATCCATTTTTGCTGTACTTGAAGGTTTGCTGTTGCCAATGCCTCTTGCCAGCCACTAAAGCGGTCTTGCGTATTAAGCATCTCATTTGGACCGCAAATAATGCCAATATTTTTATATCCATGCTCTATCAAATGGCGGGTGATTTTATAAGCGGCAAGTTTCTCATTCACTTGGATCGTACTCACACCTTCTGAAGCTTCCACCCTATCAAGCATCACACATGGTGTGCCTGACGACTGAATCAGGTCAATATAAGGATGCCTATCAACACTGGTGTAAATTAGCCCTTCAACTTGCCGTAACAACAAATTATTAATTAGCTCTTTTTCGCGAGCTCGCGAATCACCTGCATCCCCAAGTAATAAAACGTGGCCATGTTTAAAAGCTTCCCTTTGTAGTGCATGGGCTATCGAAGCCAGAAAAGGGTTTGAGATATCGGGGATCACTAGTCCATAAGTCTGCGTACTGCCTGATGCAAGTGCTTTTGCAATCCCATTGGGGCGATACCCCGTTTTCTTGATTGCTGCTAACACTTTTTGTTTTGTTGCTTCCGCAACGGGACGGGGACCGTTATTTATCACATAACTGACCACCGCAACCGATGTTCCCGCTTCGCGGGCAACATCTACCCGCGTCACTTTACGGCTATTTGCATCAGACACTCTGCATTCCTTATTCTGTTACCCTTACTTTCTCCAAAGAATAGCAGTCGTCTGGTCTTTTATATACCACTTATATGGCATCTTCAGGCAAGTTAAGGTCACGACCTCGTGTTTCTGGTGCAAAGAATGTTGTCACGAGGCCAATACACGCCATTCCTATGAAATAAATCGCAATTGGCCACCAATGCCCTGTCCAAGACAATAATGCCGCAGCGACCAGAGGCGCAGTACCACCAGATAAAATAGAACCGAGTTCTTTAGCGAAAGCCATTTTAGTATAGCGATTACGTACGCCAAATAACTCCACACCCCAAGCTGCTTGTACCCCGAAAATCCCCAGTGATGCTAACCCCATCCCAACCACAATCGTTGGGATAACAATCATTGGTTCACGGGAATCGAGCAACATAAAAGCAGGCACGGCATACAGCATCAACAAGAAGCAGAACCAACGGTAAACAATACGACGACCAAAGCGGTCAGATAACCAACCCGCGAATGGAATAATGGCAAACCCCAAAATTGATGCGATTAATACCGCCGTGGTGGGAACGGATTTATCCACCAGCAATATTTTTGTGACGTAGCCAATAATAAAACCTTGAGCAAGATAAGACGGGCCATTCTCGCCAATTCGCAAGCCAACCATCGTCCAAAATGCACGAGTTTTCTGCCAAAATGAGCGGTTATCAACAGCATGGATGATGGTGTCTGATTCCAATGCTTTACGGCGCTCTTCTGCGAGCAATTCTTTTTGGCGTTCAAATACGGGGGTTTCACGCATATGTTGGCGGATAATTAATGCGGCTAACGCAATTAAAATGCTACCGAGGAACGGAATACGCCAGCCCCAAGACATCAGGCTTTCCTTGTCCATTTGTAACACTATCAGCCAAATCATGGAGGCAAGTAATGTTCCACTGTTTGAGCCGAGCGCAATAATCGAGGAAACCAAACCTCGGCGTTTTACTGGTGCATACTCACCCAACATCACCGTACCACCAGATAACTCAGCCCCTGCACCTAACCCTTGAGCAAATCGCAAAATAACCAAACAGACTGGCGCCCAAACACCAATTTGTGCGTGGCTAGGTATCGCACCTATTAATGTGGTCGATAACCCCATTAATGCAATCGTGATCACCATGACCATTTTTCGGCCATGCTTATCACCTAACCAACCAAAAAATAATGCACCTATTGGGCGGGCGATAAACCCAACTGAATAGGCTGCAAAACTTGAGAGCAATGCCATAATCGGCGTCGCATCAGGGAAGAAAACATCACCAAAAATGATACCTGCCGCTAAACCATAAAGAGCAAAATCTGCGTACTCCATGGTTGTTCCTAACCAGCATGAGAAAATCGCTCGGCGGAAATCTTTCTTCCCTTCTGGAGTATTTAACCGCTCTTGTGCAGCTTGTTGATTAGTCTCAACATTTGATTGTGTGACCATAGTCATAAACCCTTGGTATTGGCGCAAAGCCGATTAATCAAGACAATATAGTTTGTGATTTTATTTACTTAAAGCATAGTCTACGCGCGTAGAATTAAGCAAACAAGGTGATCCTATTTTGTGAGCGTTATCACTTGATGATAGAAATATGAAATTTATATGACTGAAAATACAGGGGGAAATGACTGAAGGTAAAAACAGAAACCTCTCGAGCCCGCTAAGGCACAAGAGGTTGAGTCTCTAAAAATCGTTATTCTACCGCTCTATCTAAACGAATTTTCCGTTCTTCATAAATGGCCACAACGCCTAACATCACAATACCTACCGCTGTTGCAGCAAATAATAAATAGAAAGTATCTGACCAACCATGCAATGTGAGACCGCCCAGTGAAATGCCATCTCCTTTTGGGTCTGCAATACGGGAAACAAGAACTTTTGCCATCCCGTCGCCAAACAGGTAACCAAAGAAGCCAGGAATGGAGTTAACCACCGCTGTCGCACATTTCGGGGCAAAACCGATAATGGAGATACCAATTAAAATCACGGGGCCAAAAATAAAGAATCCTTCAAAAAACAGCGCAATATAGATTCCCCAGACACTGGTCATGTTCTGATAGGCTATCAATGGGAAAATCACTGAAATCATACACAACATGCCGAGCAACGCACGTCTTCCCCCCATTTTATCAGAGACATAACCCCATGTTAGTGAGCCTAAAAAGCCACCAAGTTCGAGCGCCGTGATTGTACCAATCGCAGAAATATCATCCCAGTTGAGCGCCATTTTAACATACGCCACACTCCAGTTGTCCACGCCAATCCGAATGGTGTACACACACAAGTTCGCAAAGCACAAAAACCAAACAGCTGGGTTTTTCAGCACATACTTAACAAAAATATCACGCTTAGTCATGCTTTCTGCCGCGGTATCTGCTTTAGACACAGGCTCATCAAAAATCTCTTCTGGCGTATTCCACCCTAACTCCGACGGGTCATCTTTCCCGAAAAACAGGCCAAAAGTTGCGATAACAGCGGCAAATAAAATAGGGAAAATAAACATCCCTGCCACATTACCGTTAAAGGCGTATTCCATTCCAAACAAAGCAATAGGACCAGCTAGGATTGCACCAATATTATGAGAAGCATTCCACCATGAAATATAACGACCTCGATTCTTTCTTGGCGTCCAGCGGTTAATGGTTGAATTCGAGCAAGGCCCACCGGGTGCTTGGAATAACCCAGTCAGCGCCCAGAGGAAAATAAATATCCCCAGCGAATGCCCTGAAGATAGCAAGAACATCCCTATGGCAAATGAAGAGGCGCAGGACAGCAATAACAAGAAACTGAGTATCTTCTTGGTATTCTTCCCGTCAATATAATAGGAAAGTAATACCCGCCCTAAGCTATAGGTGATCGAGAAACCGAACCCTACGGTGCCTAAATCACTTAACGTAAAATCCGTTTGTTCAATAATAAATGGTGTTGCTGCTTTGAAGTTATAACGTAAAAAGTAGATCCCTGTGTAGGCGAGGCACATCACCAAGAAGGGTTCCATAAATTTACGTAGCCATAAATCACGTTGTACAGAGAGAGGGACCTTGCCAATCGGGAGTCTTTTAATATCAAAAAAGGAAAGTTTAGAACTCATTTTATTGCCCTTTTATCGTTCTTAATTATTCTAATTATTTTATTTTTTAACTACTTAAGGAACGCATCAAGTTGCTGATAAACATCAGGACTCGACGCTAAAACATAACCTCCTTTCATCAGAAAATCGGGATTCGAAGAATAATCATTGGTCGTGCCGCCTGCTTCTTGGATTAATAACAACCCAGCGAGGCAGTCCCAAGAGTTGAGGTGTGGTTCGAAGTAGCCAATCAGCCGACCTGCCGCAACGTAAGCTAACATCAATGCCGCCGAGCCATTGCGTACAAACATGCCGTTCGCATGGAGTAACTTATCTAGAAATGGAATAATAGTTTCAGGTGGCATTCTGGTTGAAATGCCCACACCTAATAAACCTTCATTTAGAGAATGGGCAGGGGTCGCGTGCACACGTGTTTGATTGCAATAACAGCCATAGTTTCGCATTGCATGAAATAGGTCATCATGAACGGCATCATAAACTGCCGCAATCACTGTATTTTTGTGCTCATCAAGCAATGCGATGGAAACACACCAAGACGCAAGGCCAAAAATAAAAGCGCTGGTACCATCAATTGGGTCAACCACCCAGGTATAGCCTGACTTTCCTTGAGAAAAACCGCCTTCTTCACCAAAAATGGCGTCATCAGGGAAATGATGGTTAATTTTTTCGCGAATAAAATTTTCTGTGTTTTTATCCGCAACTGTAACAAGATCTTGCCCATCACCTTGTTTCTTTTCAATATTTAATTGCCCACGTTGATGGTAATAAACAACTGCCAGCTTCCCCGCGTCTATAGCAACTTTTTGAATGAACTGATACCTGCTCGAAATAGCGTCCATTTCAACCCCTTAAATTGAAATTATTATTTCGAACATTACATTTGTTGAACTATTTATTTTGTGATCGATTTCAAGGCATGAAAAATTAATGTTAATTTTATTTTATAAAAAATAGTTAATTTCGATGTTAGCTTATTGATATAACGATGACTAATCTCAAATTTTATATTTAAGAAATCAATTATTAAATTTCTATTGATAAAAATTAGAAATAAATAATTCAAAATATCATCTTTTTATGATTACTCTAGCTAAAAGACTTAAGCGAATTAAAAGAGAAATGAAAAGCCCAAAAGCCACTTTTTAAATACCCAGTGGCTTTTGGTGTTATTTCACATTTGAAAGGTAATCGACGATATCGCGTAAATAACGCCACTTCATCCAGACTTCATCATTAATTCCCTGCCCAGTATATTGCTCAATAGCAGTGATTAACTCTAACATTTCCAGCGAATCAATATGTACGTCTACGATCAGTGCAGAGTCCATAGTGTAGCTATTCGTGATCCCTGAATAAGTCCGTATTTGCTGGATTTGCTCCACCAGCCATAACCAATGAATGTTATTTGGTTTAATATCCATTTAACCCCTCACTGGCCTGTGGTGTAAGCATCTTTTTTGCTTTGATCGCGCGTCAATGCGCCTCGTTCCGTTAATGTCACCGGAGTCTCACTATTCGGCAGATAAGACGCTGTATCTACGACCACTTTTGTTGCTTCACGTGTACCACGATAAATTTCTTTATCCGATTGACTACGTGTTAATGCGCCCTCCGTTGATAATGTGACTTTGGTGGGCACTTCGCCGTTTCTTAAGTAGCTCCCTAAAAGATGACCATTTTTAGGTAAAAACTGCTGTATGGCCTCTTGTTTGGCTGATTGACGTTCTGGCTTTACCTTTGCCTGTGTATCTTGGTTGCCACGCAGCGTACTGGCAACAAAGCCCTTGCTCTGGTAAATAGAGTTATCCACCTTTGGAAATTCGTAATCAACTTCTGGCTCTTTCGCGGGTTGGCTTAATATCGTGTGCGACAGTTTCGCTATAAATTGATTTTTGACAGGTGCTAATACGGGAGCTTCGCTCTGTTTGGTCTGTTTAGACTCTTCGAGTGACGAGTGATCCACTTCGGGAGCTTCATGACTGATCTTCGTGATATTTTCACTGAGTGGAGAACTAAAGTAATAGTTATTTGTTGTGTTGTAACTACCTGATATATGACTGCTTGTCAAATCCGAGGATTGAGGCAACCCCCTTGCGCCATCAACTTCGTCCCCTAGTGGTGACGGTAACGGCTGGCTTTCTACTTTCGGTATTACGGCTCGCTCTTCCCAATTAACTTGCACTTTTAGTGTCTTAACAATTTCTAAGCTTTCTTCTAATACACTGAACATATTGTGCATATAATGAGCTTTATCAACAGATGGGCCATTTCCTGCGTTCTGATAAGCGCTATTTAAAACCGAGATTTCTGCTTGCTTATGTTTATTCTGCTCAGAGAGTAAACAATTATCCATTGAAAGCTGTTCTACCATTTCCACTGATAAGTGCGGTTTTAAAACATTTTTAAATTCTGGCCTAACATAAACCTCTTTAAACCTTTCTCCCATAGCAAGAAAATGATTGCCTTTAATACCAGACAAAGATTTCTGGATTTTTTTATCGAACTGTTCCAATGATTTTTGAAGGGTTGCTTTAAAATTATCATTCGTTGTTTGATTCAAACTCTGAACCATGTTTGCGGCGGACTCTAATAACCCATCCGCCATTTCATGAGGTTCCAGTAACGTTAAAATAATCAAACTACTTTCAGGGCGGTAATGCATAGCTTGTTGAGTTATATTTCCCATCCCACCAAAGTTTAATGCATTCATCACTATTTCCGCCGTGATATTATAACCACTTTTATTTAATAGCTCAGAAATAATAGAGGCCTGCTTGTGAACATTGAGATTATGCAAATCCTCTTTATTCATATTGGGTGTTTCGGTTTTTATATTACCTTCTCCGTTCAATGGTAATGCATTTGTTGAACTAGCAGGTAGAACAGAGGAAATATTATGTGCTATTGAATTACTGTTATTGACTAAATTCCTATTCATGTCCATGCTAGGAGTTACTGCATTTTTTAATATAGGAGAAATTGACATTATACAATACCCTCACAATAAATTATGATTTAATAATAAAAATTGTCGTACTTATAAATTAAAAATTAAAAATTAAAAATTAACTAAAGCACTATTATTTTGATTCAAGTCTCTAACTAGTTGAATGAGTAACTGAGTTAATGTCTCAAAATGGCTATTATCTTGCCGAAATGTTTCTAATAACCGGGAAACACTATTATTAACAGCATTTTTTTGGCTGTCTATTGCTGTTTGCATACTTTGAAATTGCTGAGACTGAACTTGTGCTCCATCTGTCCACCCATTAAGACCACGCACAGTATTAAATATTTCTACAATAGGTTTAAGATCTGGATATATTTTTACATGTGTTCCTGTTTTTTTAACTATAAAACCTTGACCCGATAATTTTTTTTCCCAAAATTCGAAAACGCCATTTTCTAATGGTAACTCTAGAAGGGGTGTCGCTTGGCTCTCATTAAGACTAAAGTTATTAAAATGGCCATTCAAGTGATTAGTATCATTTGGATTTCCTGTAAAAGGTCTCCCAGAATACTTTGCAGCGGCACTATTTAAATCTAAGATAAAACTTTTCGCATAGAATTCAATTTTACCATCGCTCCCCGCTTTCATATGATTACTTAGCTTACCAATCGCCGTATTAATATCTTGCATAAACTGAGTCGATGCTTTAATTAATTCACCATACTGTTTTTGATAGTTATCATGAATATTCTCAATCATTGTTTCTAACCCCTTAATATGAGGTCGACCATCAATTACAGTGTCTGATACACTTCGTTTTTCACGTTTTAATGCTTTATATGAGTCTGAGGAAATATTTGAAACTAGATTTGTATGGCTTATTTCCTTTTCAATATCGTTAAATGAGACTGATTTTCTATAAGAAGCTTCATTCAATTCCAAACCACCCAATTGTCTCGCTAGCACCATTCCTTGTTCATAAGGATCTGCGTCTAAGTCTATGGCAAATTCATTTCCATTCTGGTGGGTTATCGTTTCCTGTTTTCCAACAACAGCTGCATTCTTTACTTCTGGATACCCAATATAATTTCGTTGAAATAATACTTCCATGGTTAGCCCCTTACAACACTCTGAAATGTTCGCAAATTAGCCTCTCTAATTTCACGTAAATACTCACTCATTTGCTTCACAAGGTCTTTATCTTTATCTACTTGTTTATCTTTATCTGCTGAAATAGTACGTGCGATATCAGCCGTCGCCTGTTGCTTCATTTTATTTGCTTCTTCTTCTTTAACGCTAATTTGAGTCCCTGATGTCACCATTTGTCCTGCATTATCGGATAGGCGCCCGCCTTGTTCTGCTATGCTGCTGTATGTTCTCGATTTATTCACAATACGATCATGCTCTTGGCTTTCCGCCAGCCCTAACTTATTAGTCTTTTGTGCAGATTCTGCATTTCGTTGATTTACTAAGTTTTTCTGAGTTGAACTTGGGCTGTCCACCATATCTATTGAGCTGCCATCTTTACCTTTAAGGCTAATCGTATTATTTTTCGTCGAAGCCCCACTTTGACTTAATGCCTTCAAGTTATCAGTTAAAGCGCTATTTTGGTTCGCCTTCACCAAATTAGTATTTGTCGATTTAAGTTGTGTGTGCAGTGATTTAGCTTGAACCAACCCACTTCCCAAACTCACAGCAAAAGAAGTACAGAACCCTGCCAATGAACTATAAAATGCTTTTTCACCTTCTTTAATGGTAGAGTCTGCAGCGGCCTCTACCATTTTGGCATTTAATGATAAGAAATCGGCGCTAATTCGACGATCGGAGATATTCAGTTCAGATAATACTTTACGAACAATTGAGCTTAACGCTAATAATATATCACTGCTAATAATCCCAATGAATTGGTTTGATTTTAATTCTCCTGTCGACTTAATTTCATTCTCTTTAAGTTCTACATTGCTTTGGCTATTATTGAAAGCATCTTTAAGTAATGAACTTCCTAATATTACCTGTACAGCAAGCCCTATTTGCTTTATTTCTATTTCATCAGGTAATTGGGCTGTTTGGAAAGCTTGCTCGGAAATGTTTATCTCTTCTGCTAATACTTTAGCCACTAATTGCTGCATTTTTTCTGGTGTAATCGTAATAAATTGATGAACATCCCCCAGTAATGCCATTCTTTCTGAAGCACCTAATAAGGTTAATGCCTCTAATATGTGCTCCACATTAATATCTTTTATTGCGATCGCTTCTTTAAGTTCAATTTTTTCTGTACTGATTTGTTTCGCTAACAAATCGATTTCTTGTACCGTCACTACTTTTTTAGGTGTAATGCCTTCTAAACTCGAGTCATTTAATGCTGTCGATATAATCGAAGCATGGTTATTGGCTAATATATTTATAATGCTTTCTTTATTAGTATTAATTTCCATTTTTTCCTCTCAGTTTTTACCCAAAACGTGCCATTTTCAACATTTCAACTTTTTGGTTATTCGACTCCTGAAGAGAGCCCAAAATACCGTTGAACATTTCACTTAACTTCTCTGTTTCTTTTGACATTGCTTTGATAAGAGCATTAAGCAGCTCTGTTAATGCTTGAATTGACGCATCATTCAGCATCATACCCGCCAACATTGCTTTCATATCACGTATATTCGCGGCAGCATCTAAACGTAGTCCACCCGTTGCTGCCGTATTTGTAATACTCATAACAGCACCAGTGCCTTTCATTGCAACTTCAAGACGAGCCATGCCCACACTTTGTTTATTTACGCTATCAACGACATGCTTAGCACTTGAAGACACATCAGTAATATCATCAAATTTGTCTGATAATTTAGCGAATTTGGATAGGCTTACCACGCTATCACCACTGTCCGCGACCGAGTCACCGACCTTCACCATTTGGCCACCAATGGACACAACGTCTGACGATTTATCCGCTTTATCTGCAATTTGGCTAATCGCTTTCGCAGTATGTTTTACTTCATCAAATTTATCCGACAATTTAGCGAGTTTAGAAAGCTTTGCCATACTATCAGCGCTATCTGCCACTTTAGTCGATATGTTACCGAGTGCATTGGTTAAACTTTTAGGCACTGATTTGATAATACCTTTTATCATTTTCGGTATGTTTTTTATCATGCTCGGAATACTTTTTATCGCAGAGCCCATTGAAAGCAGGGAAAGTGCCAAAAAAGCAATTGCTGCGACAATCATGCCAACAATGCTGCCAATTTGTTTAGCCTTCTCCTCTGGTACACCAAACTCAATCAGCATGTTCGTCACAACATAAGAAATTTGGTCAGCTAACATTTGCATTAGGCTGCTATGACCTGTTTCTTCTAATACAATATCTGTAACCGCTATCGCAATCCCTATAGCAGCAACGGCTAATGTAAGTGGCGTCGCTGCCCCAAGCGTTGCAACCGTGGCAATAACTGAAACAGCCAACAAAATATAACTAAAGATTTTACTCGTGCATGAAGCCGCTTTATTCGCTTCAGCCGCTTTACGTTCGGACGCCTCCGCTTCTTGCGCTTTTTTTTCCGAGTCTCTACGAGAAGCCTCATTGATTTTCATCATGACTTCTTCTTGTTCTTTCATGTTACGAACAGAGTCTTCGCTAATCGCTTTTTTGAGTTGAGCTGTCAACAAGGTCAACAATGCCAACGTGTTTTCCCATTTATCACCATCCAGCTCAACATTTCGGGGGGTAGTTTCTATAAATTGAGTTAGTTTGTTACGGTTATCGTCACAAATCTTAGTTAACTCGATAGATTTATCAGCTAACCCTTCAAAATCACGTTGTAACGTATCAATTTTTAAATTAAATTCATTTTTTTGATTAGTTAATAAAACAGATGAGGCTTCCAATGTTGCCTGTTCATTGGTTAATTGATTAAATTGTGTATTCAACTCTGCAATCTTTGCTTCAGCGGCAACTTCAACTTGATAGGCTTCTTCTGTTATCGGCTTTTCTAAAGCGTTTATCTGCGCTAATATTTTTTTATTTTCGGCTAATTCAAGTTTAATATTAGCCAAACGATCTTTATTATTCGTAATGGTTTGTTGAAGATTTTTTTGCTTATCTGTGATGTTGTTTAACTGCTCTTTCGCGAGATTTAAGTTTTTTTCAACCTCTAGGGTCTGAATAGTGTATCTCTCAGCTTCCTTTGCTGAATTTGCAAATGAATTAAGTAATTCACTACCTTGATTACGTAAAGCCTCTGATTCGGCATTGATTAATTCAAGTCTATTTTTTAATTCACCTAAGTTACCTTCATGTAATAATTGACGCAGTGTTGAAAATGTTTCAATAAGTAATGCGGTTCCATTAAAGCCTTTTTGTGATTTTGAGCCTGCTATTTGTGGACTCATTTTCATCATCATCATTTTTGGTTTTAATAATTTAGGAATATTTTCATTGCGCTGCTTTTTCATCTGCTCTGTAGATGTCAACTCCTCACAGGCTATTTCTAATGCTAATACTGATTTAACACTTTCATCTCCAGTCCCTAATGGGTTACTGTTTTGTAAAAAGGTATAAATGTTTTTTATTCGTTCATTATTACCAAGGTTTGTAATATCGACCATATCATTTCCTCGTTATATTCTAGAATCTGTTGAATCCGTTTTTTCTGGCGAGTCTTTCTTTAATGAATTTAAATAGGCTTTTGATTTTTTTTGTAAATCAGCATTTTCACTACTCGCTACAACGCTTTCAAAACAGTGCAATGCCGCACTACTTTTTTTCATCATCAAATTGCATTGCCCTGCATGGAACAACGGCCGATAATCATTTTTAGCCAGTACAAATGCCAAAGCGTATAACTCTGTAGCTTTATCATAACGTTTAGTCAACTGATAAACCGCAGCAAGCCCCATCACATAGTCAGTATTATAAAAATCATAAATACTTAGAAATCGGAAAAAAGTCTCTGCTTCTTTTAATTTACCTTGTTGATAAAACTCATAAGCATAAGAATAAATTCCATCCATTGTGCATTGAGGAATACCGTGTATATCTTTATAAGTTGCACCATCCATTAGTGCTGTCGTAATATTTCCGAGTAATTCTTCCATATCAATATCTTGTTTTTCATCATGTTGAATATTATTCATATATTTACCTTATTTTTGAATATTTAATATATGATGCTGTTATCTTTTTGCATCATAATTAATCAATTTCTTCGTGGCTTTAAAAAAACGATTTAATCTATATATTGTTATTTTTCATTTAGAAAAATTTATAATTTAATGCCGCCATTTTCGGCTAATTTTCCTAATGCATCATCAACATCAATACCCATTTTGACTAATTCAACTCTAATTAGCCAGGATATGACTTGCATGATTTCTTCTAGCCCTGAGTCGTCAATAAAACTATCTTTTTTATATAACCGCCAAACCTTTCGAGCTAATGGGATATCACGGACAATAGGAATACCTTGCTGCTGTGCATATTTGATAATGGCCTTCGCATATATTCCTTTACTTTTAGAAAACAAAAAGGGTAATGGTGCAATATCCGAATCGTAATAAATTAACATTGCAATATGTGTGGGATTAGCCATCACAAATGTAGAATTACGCACATTTGATTTAACTTCTTCAGAAAGTAATTCTTGATGTAAACCTCGTCGCGCACTCTTAATCTGAGGGTCACCTTCATTGTCTTTGTGCTCTTTCTTTACCTCTTGTTTTTCCATTTTTAAGTTTTTAATAAATAAGAAAAATTCAGTAATCATATCAACGATAATAATTAGTAATGCTACGGCTAAAAATACAATGATAAAGGTCGTTGATAAATCTGCCCATTGCTGGATCATGCCTTCAATGGTAGTCCGATAAAGCATAAAAATGTCATGTCGCCAAAGATAGAAAAAAACCAATGCGGAGACAACAAAGACAAGCAAGTATAAAATAGCTTTAATAAGTTCTTTTAACGAGTTCAAAGAAAATATTTTTTTTAGCCCTGCAATAGGATTTAATTTTGTTAAATCCAGTTTTATTGCCTCTGTCGCTAGCCTAAAACGGCTCTGTAATAATGAGACCAACGTTCCAGCTAAAAAACACGCCAATAAAACTGGTAATAAAATACCAATAAAAACAATAAAGAATTCCCAAAGTAATGTATCAATATTTATATTATTTGGAGACAGTAATATCTTTTTTGTTAATAGACCCAAGTCAGATAAACTTGTCATACCATCAAAGATAAAAGCACTAACGACTAATACAATCGCGGCAACTGAATCTTTGCTTTTATAGCTTTGTCCTTTCTTTGCTGAATCCTTTATTTTTTTATCAGTAGGCTTCTCTGTTTTTTCTGCCATAATAATTAAACTGTATACCGTTAATTAGAAAGAAAAATCGTATTCAATGGCGTTAATGAAATCATATTCATTAATATATCTGGCACTTCATTTTGGAAATAAAGTAAAAATACAATAAACGCAATAGTCGACTTTATTGCTAATGACAATGAAAATGCATTCAACTGTGGGCAAAAACGGGAATATAACCCAAGAGCTACCTCGGTAATAAATAAGGTTACAATTATTGGAGCAGCTAAAATCACACCTTTAAGAACCATACTATTTAACCATTCCCCTAATGCTAAGCTATTAAAAGAGGAAAAACCTTGTCCCAGTGGTAGTAAATGGTAGCTCTGAGCAAATATAGTTGAAAGTTGGTACATTCCCCCTTGAGATAAAAATACCATGCACACAATATAGCTCAAGAATACAGCCAGCTCTGAAGCTTCAGTCCCACTTGCTGGGTCAATAATACTACTGATCGTTTCACCTCGCTGCGTGTCAATCAATTCACCGATCACATTAGCAATCATGAAAGGTAGGCCTAAAATAAAAGCCAATGTTAAACCAACAACGATTTCAAATAAAAAAACTTCAGCTAACCCTACTTGCTCCCCTTGAAGATCTACTCCCATAAAAAAAGGCCACAACCCCAAGGCAATATAAATCACGACACAATTTTTAATAATCCCGCCATTTAGCAGTTTATTGCTAAAAAAAGGCAAAAAAAACATAACAGGTGCAATTCTTAACCAAGCTAATGCTAACTTAATTAGTCCTTGCTGGAACAAAAAAAACAAATAGGATGCTAGCGAAACTAACTCTTGGCTCATTACAGTAGCCCTACCGCAGGGATCGCCATACGGATCGCCTCCGTGGCATAATTCATCACTTTATCGGCTAACCACCCTGAAATCATAAATAGTGAACCAAATACCGCCAATAATTTAATACCAAAAGGGAGAGTTTGTTCTTGAAGCTGAGTTACCGTTTGTATTAATCCCACTAATAACCCTACTACTGTCGCAACAATAACTGGGATCGCAGATAAGATAACAATTAATAACATCGCCTTATTACTAACATACACGATTTCGTCCATATCAATATTCCACGTCAATGCTGAGCTAATTCAATATATTGCATCACCAACCCTTTAGAAATTAATGTCCATCCATCGATAGCAACGAATAAAATTAATTTTACAGGGATAGAAATCGTCACTGGACTCATCATCATCATACCGAGTGCAAGCAAAATACTGGAGATGACTAAATCAATCACCACAAAAGGCAGGTAAATATAAAAACCAATTTCAAATGCGGATTTAATCTCACTGAGTGCATATGCGGGTAATAAAGAAAATAAAGTTGGAGGCGTACCATCCTCATGAATTTCTTCTTCGCTACGTCCCTGCTGTATTGACTCAAAAAAATTAACTAGCTGTGGTTCTGAATATTTCTGTAAATAGCTCTTATAGCGCCCCAGTCCATCATCAACAAAGTGATCTATGGACTCCACATTGCTAAAATCAACACTTTCTTGACGCATATAATTGTTCACATCTTGCAATACCGGCATCATAACAAAAATGGATAATAATAAAGCTATCGCATTTAATACCATGGTTGATGGTACCTGTTGTACGCCTATCGCATTACGCACCATAACTAATACAATCGATATTTTTAAATAACACGTACCTGCTGCAATAATAAAGGGGAGTAGTGTTGAAAATGCAATAAGTGCTAATAAAGGTATTTCTTGTGGAACCGTTGGCATATTATACCCTTTTATCACCGAGACTAATTATGCGGGTAATTTCTAAGCCTAATTCACTCTCACCATCTAAATAAATCAGTTCTCCTTCTGCCACTAATTGCTTATTGGCGTATATCTTTACCTCTCGTTCTTTATTTTCACCAATGGAAAATACTGAACCAAGTTGTATATTACCAAGCTCTGTAACAGGAATATCACTGTGGCCAAGTACAAACGTTAATTTAATACTCATATCTGCCATATTAAATGGACGTTCAATTTCATCTTGATAATCGTCCACCAATTGAATATTTTCACCATCTTCTGGAGACAATATTTCTTCAATCATAAATAAACCTTCTTCTTGTTTTTGAAACCGTGCAAATACACGTTCGCCAACCAACATATGCAGTTGTAATTGTTGAATACAAAGCGCATCACCTAACGCTAAAGTACGCAAGAGTGACAAGCTAATATGGCTGTATCCTAAAACCCAATCTGCCGATACTGAGACATTAGTGATGCCATTATCGGCTTGCTCTCGCACCGCTAGGCCATCAAATGGAGTACACAGCAGTACCTCACCGAGACAGGTTTCTTTTGCCGATAATCTGAATCCTTGAATATCATTACCATCAATGATTTCTACCGAAGAACATGTAAACTGCCCCTCAAAAAAATGTTGATGCTTGTTTTCAAACATAAAAACATTGCACAGCGTATCAACACTCAAGTTACCCCACGCGTAATGAACAAGTTCTGGCCAACGATGCTGACACCATTTTTCAATCTGAACTAATACGTTTACTCGCTGCAATTTATTCTGTAAACACACTCTAAAATAACGTTGTCCTGAGTGAGTGAGAGAATTAACCACATCAACGTGATATTGCTGCTGCCAAATTTTTAGTTGCTTTTCTTGCTGACCAACTCGTCGAATTTTCAACATACTTAATCGTCTTCTTGCTGATGCTGTTCCTGTTGTTGCCTATGCTGCTGGCCACGTTCTTGGTCTTGTCTGAAATAAATATTTTTCTCACCACTGAGTAAATACTTATTTTCTTGTAAGCTATGTTGCACTTCACGGCTCTGTGTTGTGGCAATAAAATCTGTTTTTGTCGCCAATTCAAAAGTCACAGACGGTGTATTTTTCCATTGATGGAAGGTATAAGTTAACGTTCGCGGCAAAGTCTCTTTAATGTGAGAATCCGCAATTGCAGCGCTATGACCTGCCCATTTATCTATCTGAGATGCCACAGAAGATGACTCACGTGCTACTGATGTTTGAGCCTGAGGTTGTACCGTGGTTCCAAGTTCCGTAGGCCCTAGACTATTTCGAGATATGTTAATGACATCAATATTTTCATTCTCTTGTAAAACGGACTGGTTTTTCTCACTTTTCGTCAAATCTTGTATGACGCGCTCTTGCATTATTGCAGAGCTTAATTTAGCGGTAGTATCGGACTGAGGATCTTTAACTGTAATTTCGGGTTGCATATTCACGTGAGCTTCCTGAGCAACTGTTTTTGAGTGTTCAATGCCCTGTTTACTTTCTTGCATACCCATTGCTAATCGCTCTGTTGCTGGATTTCCTCCCACTTGATGGCCTTCATTCTCTAATACCATCGATGGTTTCTTCGCGAAAAAATCACCTTTCGATTCTCTTTTCAATAACAGTGGGTTAACTATTATTTGCTCATCAACATAATGAATATCAGGCAGTTCAGATGAATTCCCTTTCTCTTTTGCCAATGACATCAATAACTGGTTCGGCTTCTGAACAATATTGTTATTTGGCGCTAATGGGATGCCACTCATATTGAGTAAAGGAATTTCATCATCTAACAATTCATAATCCCTTGATGTTTCTTGTTGGTTGCAGAGCTCTGTTTCATCACCTAGCTCCAAAAGAGTTTCTGTTTGAATTTCAGGTTCAACTACGCCGTTAAATAAATGCATGCCACAAGAAATAGCTAACGGTCCCTCCTGTAATATCGGCACTCCTTGCCCCGTGAAAGATGAGAGCTTTGAGTCATTATTCCCCCCCACTAAACGACCTTTATCTTCTGATTTAGCACCTGTATTTTGTTCAAAAACACTAGCGGCCTTCATCGCTAGTTTTTGGTGAGAAGGTATATTTCTATTCGCTGCTGTTGGCTGGCGATAACGTTGTCCTGACTGGTCGCTTCTTACTGGTAATTCAGCGGCACTACCTATTGTTTTTTCATTGTGAAAAGGTTTAATGACGGACATGAACAAATAGCTCCTCTATTTCATGTTGTTGCTGACGCTCTAATTTTAAGCACTGTTCAGCTCTCTGCTGTTTGAGATATTTTTGGAATTTTTCACACTTTCGATGTAATACTAGTGATTGCGCTTTTATTCGTTCAGCTAACTGCTGATATTTTTCGATTTGCGTCAATATGCTATCGCTTTGATACTCATATTGCGCAATCTCGGCCAATACCGCCGCTTTCAAACGCTGTCGTTCCCAAAACTCAACGGGTTTTAATTCTTGGGACTTTTCATACAAAACAACCTGCGCCGCTAAAATTTGAGTACGCTCTTTTATACTCAGCAAATTTTGTTGTAATTCACAGATAGCTGTATTCAGCCTTCCTTGCTCTTGCCGAGTTTTATCTAAACGGCGCTCAACTAGCAGCAATAAATTCTTTACACTCATATTGTTAACTGATGGAGCTGATTGAACACACTTTCAAAGTCACTCGATTCACCCATGCCTTGCTTTAAAAACTTTTCAATTTCAACTTGTTTGCTTAGCGCTCTATCGTTATCACTGTTTTCACCTTCTTTGTATTCCCCTAAATCCAAGTACAGTTGTAATTGTTGTAATGTGCCGAGCATTTCACGTACTTCAACAGCTGCTTTCGCCTGTTCTGGGGATACTACCTTCGAGAAAACACGGCTAATACTTTGTAAGATATCAATTGCTGGATAATGCCCACGTCCCGCCAATTTATGGCTAAGATAGATGTGACCATCGAGGATCGAACGAATTTCATCGCCAATCGGGTCTGCCTCCTCTTCACTTTCCAACAAAACAGTATAAAAAGCGGTGATAGCTCCATGCTTCACACGTCCAGGACGCTCTAATAACATCGGTAATTGTTCAAAAACAGAAGCAGGATAGCCTCGTCTTGCTGGCAATTCCCCCGTTGCTAACGCCACATCCCTTAACGCCCTTGCATAACGCGTCATTGAATCGACGTATAACAAAACATTGCGCCCCAGATCCCGATAATACTCAGCAATTGTGGTAGCTAATAATGCGGCATTACAGCGTTCAACTGGAGGGCTATCCGATGTGGCATACACCAAAATAGTCTGGGCGGCATGAGGAGAGCTTTTTAACTCTTCGATAAACTCAATAACTTCTCGACCACGTTCACCAATTAAAGCCACTACATGAATGTCAGCATGAGCATGGTTGATGATCATGTTCATCAATGACGTTTTTCCGCTACCCGCGGCGGCAAAAATACCAATGCGTTGTCCTAAACCACATGTTAGTAGCCCATCAATAGCACGAACCCCCGTGGTTAAAGGCTCATTGATAGGCCGCCGTTGTGTGACACTAATTGGCGGGTTATCAATACGTTGTAAGCGACTATTGAGACCTGTTTCTTCCCTAGAACTTTCAGCCAATTGACCAACTTGCTCACCTGATGCATCAAAAATTTTTCCTGCCAAAGACTCACTTACTGGAAATACAAAGGGGTAACCGCTAGGACGGATTACGACTTCGCGTGTTAAACCTTGTATTCGGCCAATCAAGCTCAATACCGTTAAACCTTCTTTAAAGCCCACCACTTGTGCTTTCGCAATGATCTCTGGATGAGAAATTGAGTGTTCAATGAAACAGATTTCACCAATGAATACCCCTTGCAAAGGCGCCTCAATCAAACAGCCGTGAATGCGCGCAGGATGCGCGCAGATATCAAAAATTTTCATCATCTATCAAGATAATTTAGGCTGAAAGTTGAATGCGCAATTCATTCGCACGTTCAAAGAATTCATCAAAACTATCTGAGAATACTGAGTTTTCATTTAATGCAGACTCTTTTAATACCGCAGATAAAATAAAATTATCATCCACCAAGTTTAATGCAGGTTGCCCTGGTTGAAAATTACGTGGTGCATATTCAACTATCGACTTTAATAATAAACTGCTTACTGATTCTAAGCGGCTATAATTACATGGAGTTAAAGCGCACCAAATAATAATATCATCTGAAGAAAGATCGATATTAATAGCAGGTGAATCATTCATCTCTAATTGGATATTAGTATGGCAGTCTAACTCTGGGTTAATTAAGTCACTACGTCCCTCTGTAGATAAATATTTATTTAATGATTCTATAAATCGATATTTCATATTTTACTCCTTATTAATTAAATTGTTTTAATCACATTCACTTTCACGGTTTCAGAGACTTCGTTGAAAGAAAGCACTTCTAATTCAGGAAATCGCCCTTCCAAAATTTTTTTCACAAAACGACGGATATCTACGGGTACTAGCATGTTGACGTCTCTAATCGACAAATAACTATTTTCTAGGGCCAATTCCGCCGCTTGAATTAATTGATTACTGGTTTCTGGTTCAAGGTGTAAATACACCCCCCCAGAAGATTGGCGGATCCCTTGACGAATGGTGTCTTCAAAATCTGAATTGACCATCAGTACATTGAGCCGCCCATCAACCGCAAATCGAGAAGAAATGTAGCGAGCCATTCCACTACGAATATGCTCCACCAACATCAGGCTATCTTTTTCTTTTGGTATCCATTGCACTAAATTTTCAATAATCAACTTCATATTCCGCACGGATATTTTTTCCATTAATAAACGTTGGAAAACTTCAGTGACTTTCTGCACCGTGGCATGTCGATAGCATTCTTTTAACAGTTCAGGGTATTTCTTATCGAGATCATCCAGTAAATTTTTTGTTTCTTGGATACCAAAAAACTCATTAATATGGCGTAGCATCAAGGTACTAATGCAATCAATCATTTCTGTTACATCATCACGGCTAAATAGGCCAAGTTGCTCAATCTTTTCTTTATCTCGCTCAGCAAACCAAAAACTTGTCGTACCATATTCATCGGTATATTCGGTCAACTCTATACCAAGATGAACTAATTCTTCTGTTTGTGTTAATAAACGATGGCCATGGAAGCAAATACTGTATTCACCAGCTTTGACTTCATTGATTAAAATGACGATTTTGTTCTCAGGTACAATAGGTGAATAATTAATCGCAATATCGGGTATCCGATATCCATAGCGAATAAACACATCCTTCTTCATTCTTGCTAGAAAATTATGCTTTTCTAAATGCGGTTTGTACTCTTGATTAACAGAAATAATAATTGGCAATGTTTCAGGAATATATTCTTCTGCAAGTTCCTGATTAGCGCGCTGAGTTTCCCCTTCTGTCACATCTGAGTTAACACTTTCCGTTTCTTGTAGATCTTGTTGTGGCTTTTTCTTGTAGCTTTTATAGTAACGTACAGAAAACAACCCAAATAACAGCGCCGAAAGGAATAAAAATATACTGGTTGGGAAGCCTGGTAAGAACCCCATGAATAACACAATTAATGCCGTAATTAATATCGTAAAATCATTAGCAAATAACTCAGAAACGATGTTTTCCCCTAGGTTTTTATCATTACCACCCACCCGAGTCACAATGAAACCTGCACTTATCGAGATTAATAGAGCAGGGATTTGAGCAACTAAACCATCACCTATCGTCAATAAGGAAAACGTATTCAACGCCGTTGATATATCCATCCCTTGTTGAGCTGCACCAACAGAAATGCCACCAATTAAATTGACAAAAATAATCACGATCCCTGCGATGGCATCCCCTTTAATGAATTTCATCGCACCATCAAACGAACCAAATAACTGACTTTCTTTCTCTAGATCACTACGTTTTTCTTTAACTGTAGCTTCATCTATCACACCAGCACGTAAGTCTGCGTCAATACTCATTTGTTTACCTGGCATCGCATCAAGAGAAAAGCGGGCAGCAACTTCGGCAATACGTTCAGAACCTTTAGTGATCACGATAAATTGCACAATCGTGACAATGGCAAAGACCACCATACCAACCACAAGATTATCTTGAATAACAAAATCACCAAACGTGGCAATAATATCACCTGCATCCGCCTCTAATAGAATTAAGCGGCTTGTACTAATTGATAAAGCTAATCTAAATAATGTACTAATTAATAAAATGGATGGAAACGACTGAAAATTAAGTACTCGAGTAATATAAAAAGAACTCATAAAAACAAGTACTGAAATCATAATATTCAGGCCTATTAATAAATCGACTAACACCGTTGGTAATGGGATAATTAACATAGCGATAACCATCACCATAATCACCAATACCATTAATTCAGGTCGCTGTCGGATCTGTAATAAAAACCCTGTTATATTTTTCATAGAATGATAAATTTCCTATTTATTTTTTTTCTGTTGTTCTTTAGCCACAATATTGCTCATATATTTTTTTAAAGATTCCAATAATTGTTCTCTCTCTTCCAATGATGGAAAAACCGCTACAGGGATCATTGAAAAAGCCAATAGTAATAACTGCAAAAATTGAGCACGTATTTCGGTATGAGCAATACGAAGTTCTTTATTAATAAAAGAAACTACTTTTTCTTCAAATATTGTTTGCCCGCGGATCCCGCTGGTAAAAACTTGGCTAAGCGATTTTTCCAATATAGGCTTATTTATATCAATATTATTTTGAAAACATGCTGATAAAAAAAATTGCTGACTAAATATATGGTCAAGTGATTGTAGTTCTCTTAGCCGTCCCACCCGAATAAAAAAATTACCAAATTCACTGACATTGACATCTCCCAGTGGCAAGGCCTGCAAATCACATGCCAATGCTCTAGCGAGATAGCGCATCATATTTTCACGTTCTTGAAACTCTAATTCTTCAACCCACTGTTCATATAAATAAACCACAGGGCCATCATAATTAATAAACTCACGATAAACAGCCCTCAGGTTCCCAGCACTTTGTTTTAGTTTTTCAGCAAATGCTTTCGCTAATAGGGCTACATTTGCACCAGCTTGAGCACTACGCGCATTTTCATCATTCAGAAGAGACTCATTTAATGTCTCGAGGTTGTTAATTTGCTCCTGCTTTAACTTTCTTCGATGAATTAATGTTGCTAGCGCCATTAATAAATCGCTTGGATCTGGGAAAAACTGCAATAATAATGCACGCAATTGCTGCGGTGTCATAAGCTGCTTATTTAGCAACCCCTCGATTCTCATCACTTTTTCATCTGCATCATTATCTAAAATGCGTTCAGAAAAACGAGTCCATTCTTCATCAGGTGCCTTTCGAGAGTTTCCTCGACGCACATGGCTCGCAGCTAGCATAGCCATTGATGCGTATTCACTACTACTATCAATGACACCTAAACCACGAGCAACCTCGTCGCTATCATCACTATTGCTCTTTGATGATGCACGGCTTTTATCCTGAGTGTTGGATAAAAACCGATTGCTGTAATTCATCGGCGTTATTGCCATGATTCACTCATATATTGCTGTAAAAACTGTACCGTGCCGTGCAATTGACTATCACGTTGAGTGATACGTGTTTTTTCTGAAAATTGCCGACCATCCCACGCTTCATTTTCATCCAATAAACGAGGCTGAATAAGGAATAGGCGAACCATTTTCTGCTGGTTAACTGAGGAACTACTAAATAACCCGCCAATCCAAGGAATATCCCCTAATCCAGGGATTTTGCTTTCATTTTCAATATATTGCTCACGAGTGTAACCACCTATCAGTAAACTACTGTCCTGCGCAATCCGTGCAACGGTATTAATACTTGTGCGATTAATAGACGGCAGCCCTTCAACGCTGGAAGCCTTGCCATCACTGCCATGGCTTTGTGCACCATCTTCAATATTCACTTCCATTTCAACTTGCTGACCCGCTGAAATACGAGGCATGACACTGATCATGGTGCCGTATGTCACTTGCTCTAACGTCGCAATACGCTCACCTTGTAATTTGGCGTAAAAACTGGTGTTGTTATCAAATAATGCGGGGATATTTTCTTGGGTTAGTAAAACGGGGCGAGACACAATACGTCCATCTCCCTTTTTACTTAACGCATCTATCTGTAATAGAAAGTCTTGGCTATTGGATAATGTGCTGCGGTTAAAGGCTATCGCCCCTCGACCCGCTTTATATGATCCTACTTCCCAACTCACGCCTAAATTATCTAACTCAGAACGAGTGATATCGATAATCCATAATGAGAGTTCAACTTGGCGGCGACGTACATCTAGTGTACGAACAAGCTGTTTTACATAGTTAATTTGCTCTTGGCTGCCCTTAACAATTAAGCTATTACTATCTGGATGAGCCACCAATGAAAGCGCATTTTTACCCGAAGAGCGGTTAACAATAACCTGCTTTTTTTCCTGCCTTTCTTCCCCTATTGGCGCATCCATCAGTTCATCAATTGAATCCCCAGATACATTAAGTTTTGCAGGCTGGATGTTAACGGTTTCATCTACCGTATTGCCACTATCTTTAAGCAACGTACTAATAACTGTCAGCATGCCAGGCACCGTCATACTCTGACCGCGGGATGAATATGTCCGGTCGGTGACAGAGGCATGTTTCAATGAAATAACAGCAACTTCACTGCTTGTTGACTCTTCTTGAGTTAGTTGTTTCTCAAGATACAATGTAGCCGCTTTAATAAGCTCAACATACAGAGGGGGCCCTGAAATAAAGAGCAAGTTATCAGCACCTTGGGAACGTACAGGAAAACGTTCATCATAAATTCCATTACGCTGAATATAATTAAGTACCTGCCCGCTGCTGACTTTATGGGTTGGCACAAGCACACTACGCATTTCACTATTATCGTAAACATAAATACTGGCGCCATCGTCATACCATACCAATGCAATACGACGAGTTAAGGCTTTGAACATTTCGTCAGCATTGGCAAGATTAAAATTACCCGTGACTTTTTTCTGTGCGGCTAATTTGCTTAAAATAATCGGCTTATTTAATTGCTCCGCGACAGCCTCAAAAACTTTACCGACGGCAATATTATTCGCCACGAACGTATCATTGCTCTTTTCTTGTGCCATCGGCTCTGCAATGAAGGTTTCAGATTGAGCCGAATGAACATTGACACTCAACAAAAGGAGTGCAATAAATATTGCTCCTTTTCTTTTACTGCTCATATAAATTTGCTCCAAGGCGCCTAATCTCTGAAGGAGTTAGTCCCAACTCTTTCTTAAGATCATTAGTGAAATGAGAGGCTGAGCAGTAGCCTGCTTCTAGTCCCACATCCAAAATTGAGCCTTCACTTTCAATTAATTGCAAAATCGCGTTTGCCATACGAACACTCATTATTTTTCGTTTCGCTGTTTTATTAAAGTTTTCTCTATAAAGTTGCCTAAAATAAGAAGCAGATACACCATAGCGAGCACAAAGCTGATTGATATTGGCATTTTTATCATTTTGCGCAGCAGAAAGAATAAAACGCATCATGCCGTAAGCTTCGTATTTACGTAATGTATTACACCAAACTTCAAACTCTGGTTGCTCTCGAATAACTAAATCGATAACAACATTTTTAATAGATATCTCTGTAAAAAACGCTTCATCTAATGGAATAAATTCTTGAGTTATTTCATCATTTAAATAAAGCTTATCTTTTTTTGAAAGAAAAGATTGCTTCATTGCAGTATCAATAACAGCAAGGATTTCAATTAGCTCAGACAATTCTATTGAATAAATTTCCCAGTCAGGATTCGCTGATTTATCCAACGCGTCATCATTAGCGATAAATATAGCGTTTTTTTCAAATTGAATATTTAATTTTGAATATGGAGATTTATAACTAAAAGCCGCTCCCTCTGCAAAATTAACTGCCAGAAATAATTTATCCTGTAAAGAAAAATAGAGATTTCCATTTTCTAATAATGCAGCAATATCTTTCTTTGGCATTATATAAGCCCTATCTATTGGTTGATTTTAGAGCAGACTGCAGGACACCTTCCCAAAATACAAAGGAATAAAATGGAATACTTCATACCCTATTCAGCCTACTATAGGTGCAAATGAGTAAGATTTATTCAGCTGACTGCTCGATATTTATTCTGTTTAATGCGCTTGACTTATTTTTATCGAGATAACATGCATGACAGATATGAACAATCGAACCTATATTATGAGAATCGCCAATGGGGAAATGCGCGATCAGGAAATAATAATAACGTTAGATGCTAACCTTATTATTATCGGTGAAGAAAATAATTATAGAACGAATATTTCTGATGAAGGATTTACCATTTATTCAATACCGAGTCATCAAGAACCTTTTACGTTTTCAATTATTTCCTATGAAGGCCAAATCGCCATTGACCTTCATACTCAAGATCAAAGCAAAATTATCCCTATTAACTTACATGAAACGGTACTGGAAGATTTATTCCCTTTTGCAATTAAACATATTGATACTCCTTGGGCTATCTCACCTGTTGAAGGGTCATCCTCAGATATTGCTATTAAACCAGAAAAGCGAGCGAATAAATTTAAAAAATCGCCATACCATCCAAAAATGCTCGCGGGTATATCATTAATCATTATTATGTTCATCAGTTGTCTATTTATTCCATACAATTCCGAGATGGCAAAGGATAAAAAAATACAATCAATTGAGGATATTATTAGTGGCAACCACCACCCTGCAGTAATCACTGATGACGGTAAAAATGGGGTATTAATCTTAGTAAAAACACAGCGGGACTTTGACTGGAGCATGCAACGCTTATTAAAATCAAAGTATCGTAGACATTTTAAGATTGAAAAAATTCACAACCTTGAAATTGAAATAGAGAATAAGATCTCAGATATTATCCCTAAATTATTAAAAATAGATATAGATGACCCTTGTCACCCTATTATTAAAATAATAGAAAAAAACATTTCAAAAAAAGAAGAAGATATTATTGATAAAATATTTTTAAATTATTTCCAATGCTATCAAAAAAGTGAATTTAGAATAAAAAAACTAGACGAATTAATAAAAAATGCCGAACTAGGATTAACAGAAAGTAATGTTAAATGGAATAAAATCACCGAAAACAACAAAACTATTTTCGGTATAAATGGCAGTCTAAATGATAAGCAAATCATATCATTAATTAGTTTCGTAAATTCATTCTATCAGCAATGGGGGGAACAGCAAATTCAGTTCTCTATCTCATTAGAAAATGATGAGTTAGCAGGAAAATCTTTTATCAAAAACACCAATGGTTATATTTTATTAGGCAATAACCATTGGTTATTTAATTCAAAAACTCTTTAACATAAATCAATAAGGAAAATTATATGCCAGCTCCGGGTATAGGTGAAAAACAAGATACTAATGGTACTGTGGTAAGTACAGGGGAATGGGTTAACTCTGACTTAGAGGTAGGAGATGCAGCAGATAGTAAATGGGGAATGATGTATCGCGCTTCTGCAGGTCTTAGTGCACGCACTAAGAAGATCGGAGACCAGCTAAAGGAGATGATTGATGACCCAAATGTTGAGGTCGATAACCCTTTAGTACTCGGTAAAATTACCGCATTAAGTGGTAACTATAATATGGCGAGACAATTACAAAGTAACGTCATGAAATCAATTAAAGACGCTGCTCAAGCGATTATTCGTAACGTTTAATTTTTGAATAAAAGCACCTATTACAATGGTGCTCTTATTTTTATAGGATATAATTTATGGTCACTCCAGTATCTCTTTCTAGCCCATCTAATATTACTGATGATGTTACTACACCAATATCTATTGGCTCATTTGAGGATAAAGTAAAAAATTTATTTGCCGAATATACTGCTGCGGTTGGTAATGAAAAAGCCAATCTAATAAACAAAGCCAATAATGTGGATGTCAGTAATCCCGCTCAGCTCATTGAAATACAGAATCAAGTTGGTAATTATAATTTAGCCATGAGTATGATTAGCACACTTACCCATAAAAGTGTCTCTGCTATTGATACAGTGTTAAAAGCGCAATAATCATGAATATTTTAAAAAAACTGTTATTAATTAGTTTTATCAGTTTATTACTGGGTTGTGACAATCAATTACTACTCAGTAACTTAAGTCAACGACAAAGTAATGAAGTTCTTGCTGTACTGCAAGAACATGGTATTGAAGCCAACCGTAAACATGATAATAAAAGTGGGGATTCTATCCGTGTTTCCCCAGAAAATTTTGTTCTAGCAGTCGACTTACTGCGCCAGTACAACTTACCGTCAAAAGACCCCGTTGAAATCATTCAAGCTTTTCCTGGGGATTCACTGGTTGCTTCACCACAGGCTGAACGGACTCGATTACTTTCCTTGATTGAACAACGCCTTGAACAGTCATTGCTTTCTATTCCTAATGTCGTCAATGCAAGGGTTCATGTGAGCTATCCATTAAATGGTAATGGCGCTGTTAAACAAGTACAAAAAATATCCAGCTTGGTGACCTATTCAGGGAGTGAAGACCCGAAAATGATGATGAATAAAATCAAACTATTTTTAAATAATAGTTTTGCAGAAACGACGTACGATAACGTTTCTGTCGTCATTGTCAGCCGACCACCATTACAGTACCAAATAAAATCACCTTCAGAAGACGCTACTTATCCAATAATACTTAGCGCAATTATTAGTCTAGCTATTCTCTTATTTTGTGTATTGGCCTGTGTTTTGAAATACCGCAATAATAAAAAAACACCAGTAATGGAAATGGAGAATGCACTCAATGCAGATGCTAAGTAAATTACTCATTGAGCAAGGAGATATCTTTCTTGCTCCTGGTAACTATTTTCATCCCGAGTTTAATGGATTGATTTACATCCAATTACCACCATTATTGCAAAAGCAGCATAACCAAAAGCTTATTGAACAATATGACTTACAGATGCCAAGCACTCAAACCCGCTTATTACCCAAAGCGTTATCAGTACATTGGAAGAAATTGCCGATTGTTGCTGTTCATTTAGGTGCTTTATTACAAGTTCAATCAGAGTTTTTTTTTGGAAAACCACCTAATAGCAAAATGTTACAGCACTATTTTCTTCAACCATTAAACCCAATTGAAGTGTTAAACAATAATACAGAAAGTAAATTAATTGCATCAGGTGCAGCACAAATTTTGCTGTGCCTAGCCCCTTTCGGCCACGCCTATGTTCAGCGTGCAAAATATATGTTTAGTCAGCAAGTTCAGCAAATGATCCCTAATTGTCACCAGGCAATATTACCTTGGAATATTATTGAAAAAACTTGCCATTATCTCAGTGAAAGTACAAAAAATGAAACAACTATCGCCAGTTAAAGACACAGCTCAAGAAAAAGTGCTGATCAAAAAGCGCCCATTGAATGCATCTAAATACCAAAAAACAGTCATTGAATACGCCCAAAAAAAGGCCAATGACCTCTATCAGCAGGCGGTAACAGAAAAAACAGAAATTTATCAAATTGCTTATCAGCAAGGGTATAACGACGGTATAAAACAATTATTAGCCGATTTTCTTATCTGTATAGATAAAAGTGAAGATGCCTTTCAGAACCAAGTTAAACAAAGTTCAGAGCGACTTGAAGCATTACTTGTAAATTTTTTTAGTGACATGCGAATCAAAGAAATTGTTGCACACTACTTTCTTTTGCAACAAGAAAAAACACGTCATCACCAGATACACTTGCCTGCAAATATGCAGCACATTTTTAGTGACCAATATCCAGAGCTTACAATTGAGAGTAATAGCTCTAGCGACACCATCGCACTAGAGTTCAATAATGAAATTTGTTATTTCTCGCCAAACATTGCAGCAAAGAACACATTGCCACAAATTTTTTCGGTCTCCAGCCGCTGCCAATTATTAAAAGAGCACAAGGCTAACTATCAAAAATTCATTGAATTACTCAGTACTCACCGAGGCAAACATGAACCTACCGATCAATAACCGACCATTATTTACATCAAGTGTGACTTTATCATCAACACAAACCATTCAACAAAAAATGGCATCCTCATCTCACACAATCAACGCTTCCACTTCGACAAAAAAACCGAGTGAGAATATTCAAATGTCTCCAGAGGAAAAAATAAAAATTGATACTTTCATTCGGCAATTAGAACAAAAAAACAGCGATAAAGATTTCTTCAGTTACGTTTTTAACACCATGATACATTTAAAAAAACAAGAAAAAGAAAGTTTCATAGCAGGTACGTTACAAGCGCTAAAACTACGAGCTGATGAAACGCCTTCTTCACTCTATGAACGATTCAATAAAACACTAAAACGTTATATGTCCATCAGCCTGATGAGTAGCCCGCTATCAACACAACTTAATCGTAATATTGGGCAGATAAAGCTAGAATCTGATGATGACGATACTGATATTGACTATATTTAAATGTGGGAATACCCACTTTAGCTAAGTGGGTATTCCCATAATTATTAATAATTTTCAATCATGCGTTTTAATATATAGCCAAGCAATCATTATTACCTCTTAAAAAATAAAAAATACAAATTTATTTATGATATAAATTCACACCATAAATGATTTAAATTCACACCTTCATTACACTTTACCTCAATATAAAAAAACGACTTAATTTTTTTAATTTATTATCAATCATCGTTTCTTTATATTGATGCATATATTATCGCCAGTTAGGATAGATATCACTTATTACTAATTTATCATTTATGGGAAAACCTATGATTAACCTTAATGACAAGCAAATAGAGCAAACAGTCTTATTATCTGAACAAGTCGTTTATGACTCGCTAAAAAGAACCCTATCACGAGGGAAAACATTAACGAATCTTACGGAAAATGAATCCTGTTTATTGAAAATTTTACTTACTAAGACAAGTAACAAGAGAGAAGTTATGTATGAAATCTGGGAAAAAAGAGGAACTATTGTGACTGAAAGTAGCTATTACAAGTTGGTTAGGCAACTACGTCAATCATTTAAAAAAGTTGAATTAGATGAAAATCTTATTATGACATTACCAAGAATTGGTATTTTATATACTGGCGAAAAATCAGAGATACCTGTTTTATCTAAGCATAAGCCACGAAATACATTATATGCATATATTAAATGCTTCTTTCAGAAAGTCTTTATCCGTTAATTTCAATAAGTTGAGTTATTATCATGTCAATCATTAGAACGCTAAAAAAAATATATAAACCTTTATTTTCTCTATTATTTATTAGCACATTACTCGGTTGTAGCTATTTCCCTAAAGTTCTTCAAATTTCTTCAAGCCATCAACTACAGGGAGTTATTTACTCATCATCAATCATTCCTGATAACTCTGAGATAACCATATCTATTAGCCCAATAGATACTTCACTATCACCAACAGAGAATTTATTAAACTATCAACTACGTTCTAAAGGTGCGAATAAAACCATCAATTTTGAAATCAATTTACCCGAAAAAGTTGCTAACAGCACGGCGAAGTTAGGTATTAGCATTCGAATTGAGAAAAACAGTGAACTCATCATGATGAGTAATAAAATAACAAAGTTACCTGATGATTTATCGGAAAAAATCACACTGACAGTTACAAAAATAAAATAACCATATAAATTATAATGTAATTTTAATTTCTCGACGATTTCATAAAAAAACAAGGTTATTAATTAAATACTCTATCAAATGAAATAATAAATTAATCATCACTCTATTAATATTGCATTAGCGGAAAGGAATCCCTAGGCCTTTCCATTGAAATATACCTTAAGCATACTCTTTATTTATTCTATTCGGAGCTATTTAATGAAAACCGAGTCACGGGATTCTATTCCCAAAAACTATAAAATAATAACTTGGTTAAATATTATTACCCAAATTAGTTTTCCATTGATGTGCACCTTCACCCCCATTATGGAACTGGAAATCTAAAAACTCATTTAAAATTCGGTGATAAATCAGCAACAAACAAACTAGAGTTTCACTGGGAAGGGATGAACCGCGCCCCATATAAACCCAGTATTTAAACAATAATTCGATTTAACCACTCAGCCGGTTGCTAAACCCAACTGGCTTTTTTTATGTCATCTCACGTCATTTTCCCTTCACATATCAAAGGAAAATCCGTTACCGAACTTTCTACCGCCCTCTTTGCCAAGCTTTCTAAAGAGGCAAATAATTGCTGCGCTTCACCTTCAGATAAACCAGTAGCTAAGTAATCATTCCACTTATCTAATTTATCATTTAATTCACCCACAATAGTGTGACCACGCGGTGTCAGCGAGATGTGGTAAGCCCGTTTATCGGTTTGACTATGGGTTTTTACTATCCAATTTTTTGCCAAAAACTTACTCACCCCCCGAGTTGTCACTGACTTATCCACCACCATCGCCTTCGAAATTTGTTCGAGTGTCGAAGCATCATATTGATGAATATGCAAAATCATCAAACATTCAATAGCATTGAGCCCATAAGGCTCCCCCATCCATTTCATATAATGATGAGCCGCTCGGCTGATCACCCCAAACACCCTTGCCTGTTCTGTACGCATAAATCCCTCTTTAGTTGATTTTATCAACTAATTAGTCGATAATCACACTGCCTTTAGTTGATTTTATCAACTATTAAACCTTTTAACACGCCAAACTCACCGATAATCTATGCCACATAATACAAATCTACTGCTTCGCTTAGGGTTTAACCCAATACGCTTTCGTTTTGCCTTTATTACCGCTTGTGCTTCTATCGCTGCACTTTTTATTGCTCAATATTTGGGATTAGTTCATCCACAATGGGCAGCCATGACGGTCTGGGCTTCAGCACAACCTTGGCGGGAAAATTTACTCGAAAAAAGTTGGTGGCGTTTTGCGGGCACCGTCATTGGTGTACTAGCTGGGGTGATATTAATTCAACTGCATCTCATTAATCCGTTGTTATTTATTGTGGGATTAGCCATATGGTTAGGCGCGTGTAGTGGCATCGGTCAGCTACAAAAAGGCTTCGTCGCCTATGGCACCTTTTTGGCGGGTTACTCTGCGGTCATGGTCAGTATGTTGAGTGTCCATAGCACCGATGGGTTATTTATGGTTGCTTGGGACAGGTTATGGACAATTCTTGTCGGGGTACTTTCAGCGGTCGTATTCAATTTTTTGTTTACTCCAAAACGTGAACAAGAGCCCGTCATTGCCCTTAAAAATCAAGTCGATACGCAGTTTTATTCAATTTTGCATCAAGCTTTGGAACAAAAAAGCCCGATAAAGCAACAGGATATTGACCAACTTTGGCAAGCAATGACGAGCTATGAAGACATTTTAGAAGCGAACCGTATTGGCTGGCGCTACCACCGCAAACAAGTCGCCAAAGCTCGGCAGAAGCTTATTTTTCAAAGCCAGATATTGCTACATTTAGAACAATTCCAATCGATGCCACCTTTCTATTTTCCATCGCAAGAGCCTACGGATAGACAATGGAAACATCTTTTGTCTTTGTGCCCAACTGGCGTACTAAAAATGCTCTTAATCCCTCTTTATTATGCGGCTCTCGGAAAATCAACCAAACGCCCGAGTCAGCATGACAAGCTAAAACTCCATCAAAATAAAATTTCTGCTTGGCATGCTTTTACACGTTCTTTTATCGCCATTATAGCGGTTGGCTTTTTATGGTTATGGACACAATGGCAAGCCTTGGCCTACTTAACACTGGGGCTATCAGTCATGCTCGCCTTGTTTGCCTCCATTGATTACCCCGCAAGGTTTATGAAATACATCTTTACGGGGCAATTTTTTGGTGCGATTGCCGCATTAATTTGCACTTGGTATTTATGGCCTTTCGCCTCATCATCATGGCAAATGGCATTGTTGATCATTCCAGTCATCATTAGTGGCGTTGTGATTTATTCACACAATAAATTAGCCCTAATCGCATTTGACTACATTATGGTTTCACTGATATTGCTACAACCCAGCTATCCTTTTTCCCTTTCACTGGCGCAAAATGTGGGCAATGCCATTGCGGTAGTCTCTGGCCCATTAATTGCCATGGCGGCTTTTGCCTGGATTTTCCCCACCAATCCTAAAAAACGTTACCAGCAATTAATTTATCTTTCAGAACAGCAATTTAAGCAAGGAATCACCACACTAATTCAAGGGAACAAGCCGTCGAATACCCAGATGATGCACCGTTTATTGAGCGGCTTATTACTTGCAGGTAAAAATGGGCAACCTTATGAATCAACACTGGAGTTTTTTGCATCTCGACATGGTATTTGGATAAATCTGTTTATTTTACAGAAACAGTTTGCGCATCAAGAGTCGAAGATGAGAGTGCTTAAAGTGCTTGAAAAACGCATTCAACAAAGCAGATTAGAAGCAACAAAAATGGCTGCGATTTTTCGGTTTTTACAGCGTAATGAAATAAGACAACAAGCACTTTTTCAATTAAAAAAGCATTTGAAAAACAATTAGGCAAAAGAGGGATTAAACGGCATTTTTGCCTAACAAACACCCCGCTATTTTTCTAGCGATAATTTTTACCAAAGTCCTTCTGACTCTAAACCTAAAGGGACAATATCAAAAGTACCTGTCGCATATATATAAATCGCACTTTTAGCTGTGATCCGCATTTTTAAGGCTGGGTAATAGAAAATCAACAGCTTTAGCAATAAAGCGATATTGTTTAGACATAAATGATTTTCACCTTTATTTAAGAGAGTAAAATTGTCATCCCTTAATTTTGAAACGCGCTATCTCATGTATAAATGAAAAAGGTGTTAAATGAAAAATTTATCAATTAATACAACCTTAAAAAATACAGTCAGCGATAACTTCTTATTTTCTATCAAAAAAAGAGCCACCTAAATAGGTGGCTCTCAGACTGCTGACAAACCGATGAGGTTTGACTGCAGGTTGGATAGGTTTTGAATATTAATAAGGAAAATCAATTTATTGATTTTCGGCTGATAACACAAAGCAGGAAAAACCACGTTTTTATCCTGCTTTGTCAACAGCCTCAGAGCCACCTAAATAGGTGGCTCTGCCATTACCGTTAATCACTGTTACTTATAATTATGTTTAATTTCTTGTGAAATAACGAGGCCACGTTTCGCTTCTTTTTCTGCTATCTCAACAGACAAACCTATATAAGAACGTGGATCTAACATCGCTTTAATTTCATCATTGCTAAAAGCAGCGGATATCACACTGTTTTTGGTAAGGTTAGTATAGAAATCCTCGCCATCTGCTGCAGTCTTAATCGCTTCTTCGTATAGCAGCTCATGGGCTTTATCTTTCCCTAGTTTTTCTGCCATTTTCATCATTACGTATTCGGTGTTATCTAACCCTTTATTTCTCAATACGTTATGCAGCATTCTATCTTCATGAGGAACGAGAGTTCTTGAAAGCTCTTCGGTTCTTAATAAGATTTCTGTCGTTAACTCTAACGCTTCTTCAATTAAGCCATCGAATAACATATAAGAACTGCTGTCACCTTCATAAGGACGTACCGCTGAGTACATCCCTACACTTGGCAAAGAATACAGTTTTTGTGAATTTGCAATAATGCCTTTTGCTAATTTCGGGTTAATCTTGTGTGGCATCGTACTACTGCCCACAGTACCCTTCGTAAATCCTTCAGAAACCTCAGCAATTTCCTCCAATGTGGTGCTGTAAACTTCTTCACCAATCTTATGGCAGATATTCGCCATCAGCGCTAAATTCGCCATATATTCTAGTTTATGGGTGCTTAGGTTTCTCGATGGCACTTCCATCGCATGCATACCTGTTAGCTCAGCGACGCGTTTTTGTACTTCTAAACCGATACCTGGCATCGAGTTAAAAGCACCAACCGCCCCCCCCATCATGATGGTGAATACGCGCTTTTCGCACTCTTTCATGCGCTGATAACAATCAATAAAATCGCTTATCCACACCGACACTTTATAGCCATAAGTAATCGGGATCGCATGGCGTCCATGGGTTCTGCCTGGCATTACCATATGCTTAGTTCTTTCTGCCAAACCAGAAAGGTTTTCAATGATTTCACTCAGCAACAACATAAACTTATTGTGTACCGTTTTCATCATATACAGTTGTGAACTCTGCTGGATATTCTGTGTGGTAATACCGTAGTGGATATATTTTCCACTCTCTTCTGAACAAGCATTCACTAATACTTTCAGAAAAGGCACGAAGCCATGGCCGATTTTTTGATAAATACGGCTCATTTCTTCAAAATCAATATTTTCAATAATCGCCTTTTCTTTAATTTCATCAGCTGCGGATTGGGGAATAAACCCCTGCTCCGCTTGCGCTTGAGCCAACATAGATTCAAACATTAACCAAGTTGTATATTTCGCTTCATCAGATAAAAGTGCTTTAATACCTCGATCATCAATTGTTTTACTTTTAGAATCGTATAATGCTCTCATTTCGTATCCCTTCTTTATTTCTTCATTGCTTCATCAACAGCATTGCGAACGAATTCAACCTTCGGCCCATAAACGACATGGACATGGTTTGCCGATGGAAAGAAGAATGCGGTACATCCTGATTCCAACATTAAATCTTTATCAATTTGATTCACTTCGCCAACATCAATCCGCATACGAGTAATACAGTTATCTACATTACGAATATTTTGTTTTCCACCTAACGCTTGGATTAAAATTTCTGCAATTTCACCATAACGTTTTTCTTTAATTAAGGTATTTTTCAGGTTGCTGGATTCTTCACGGCCTGGCGTTTTAATATCAAATTTGATAATCGCCCAGTAGAAAATAAAGTAAGTGACCACGGCTAAACAGCTACCAATGATGACTAAGAATATCCAGTTTGTATGCTCGTATAACAATCCAAATATCGTGAAGTCGAATACCGTTCCACGAATATAACCAATAGCAACACCCGCGAAAGAAAGTAACACTGCACCGATACCCACGATAATCGCGTAAATGAGATACAACAGTGGTGCAATAAATACGAAGGTAAATTCGAGCGGTTCTGTCACGTTCCCCAGCATCGCGGTCAATACCATTGTCACCAACATCGACTTCACTTCTGCACGGTTTTCTTTCTTCGATGTTCTGTAAATTGCCAGCGCAATCGCAGGGAATAAGAACAGTGTTACTAACATTTGCTGTTGCGCCATAAAGCGAGTCAAACTTGGCATCATCGCCCAATATTCGCTGTTAGGACCTTGTTTGAATAACACTTCAGTTAACGCAGGGACAACACCCACAAAAGTTTGTCCATCAATAACATAGGTACCGCCCGCTTCAGTGAAACGGAACAACACGTTCCAGACATGGTGTAAGCCAAACGGTATGAATAAACGTTCACCACCTGCCGTAAAGAATGGGCCGACAGGGCTCAAGAATACAGCAGATAACTTCATTAATCCTTGGACTAAGACTTCCCAGATAAACGGTAATAACGCACCAACCATGATCATTAAACCAATCATGATAATGGATACCGATTTTTTCCCCGAGAAGAAGGCAAACGCGGTAGGAAGCTCAAGGTTATAGAACTTGTCAGTCGCCCAAGAGGCAATTAAACCCGTAATGATCCCCCCTGCCGCACTGATATTCAGCGTTTGTATGCCAAGAACTTTAATCTGCCCCACTTGGCTCATAATCGCTGCATCAGCGAGCTTGCCGGTGAGCACCAACCAAATATTCATGGTAATGATCAAGGATAAGTAACCAACTACCGACGCGAAGACGGCAATCCCCTTATCTCTCTGGCTCATCCCATAAGCGACCCCCATCGCAAACAGCAATGGGATATTATCGAAAATCACCCCTGCAATAGAACGAATGCTAACTAATAGAGCGTTAACTGTTTCATTTCCGAGGAAAGGAAAGCGTGCAATCATATACGTTTGCACTAACGCACCACTGATACCCAATATCATACCGATAGGTGCAAGCACACCAATCGGAAGGAGTAATGTTCTCCCAAAGCGTTGGATAGATTCACCAAACTTTCTTCTGGCCATACTTTTTCCTTATGACTTCTATTATTAGAATTAAAGGCATACTAGCTTGGGGGTTTTATAAAAGAAATGATGTCCCGGTTTTAAAAATTATCTTAGGTCATAAATTATGACCTAAGTCATTTTGAAACGGCATTATTGTTAAAAATAACAATAAAAAGGCGGTAATATAGGAAGAGTAAGTTAAGAAATTCGCCTAAAGTAGGTTTTCTAACTCATTGATAAGTAAATCAACTAAAATAAAAAAACCAATACGGGACTTGGTATCATCCCTTTTAGTATCGTAACTGTCTGCAAAACAAAAAAGCGTGTTATCGGTATAACTGGTTAATTCATTCGTATTGAATGCTGTCATACTAATGATATTTGCGCCTTTCAATTGGACAATTTTGGCAGTCTCAATAATCTTTTTTGTTCCGCCAGAAAGTGAAATAAATATCACCGTATCATCTTTGCTGACGAGTCGAGTGAAAGAATCAGACAAATTGTAGTCATTAATAAAAAAACAGTGCAGACCTAATGCAAAGAGTAAGTGCTCAAGATAATACCCTACGGCCTTACTGGTACCCCTCGCAACAATAAAAATATTTCGCGATTTATGTAAAATATTCGCACAGTCATTAATTTGATCTTCATTAATCAGCGTAAAACTTTTATTAATGTTTTTCTCGAGTTGTTTTTTGTAGGACGCGGGCGTGACTTTTTCAGTTTTATTTTTGGACAGAATATAATTATTAATTTGAAATTTAAGCTCTTTAAAACCACTGAATCCTAATTTCTGCGATAAGTTAATAATGACTGTTTTCGACACATAGGTTTTTGCGACTAACTCATTGATATTTAAGTAGGGTATATCGGCAATATTATCGTTCAGATATTTTAATACCTTTTTTTCACTGAGCGTTAAATTATCGTAATTTTTTAAAAATTCCAACATATCCCACCTGACCAATTTTGCCGAAAAATCCCATTGTACTGAAGGGGCCAACAACCTGATGACGATTAATAATGATGAAATAGCACAAAATAATCAATTTGCTGATTATACGCCAAATAGGGCCTTTATGTAGAACTCAGGGAGGTAAATTTGTGAGAAGGTGCAATGTAACCTGTTAGTCGTCATTATCTTTACGGCATTCAGTGGATTAGGTTTCTTTTTTTCCCTCATAAAACTGGTTTATGAATATTTTAGGGACGCCCCAGTTATCTCGCATACTGCATCCCTTTGTCGGTAGCCTCATGGCATTTTTATTTATCTTTATGTTTTTTAGATAGTTAAAATATAACTTTGTGGATAAGCAAGACCTTATTTGGGCTAAAAATATTCACAAGGTATTACGTAATGAGGAAGCTGGCGATATCGGCCATTATAACCTTGGCCAAAAAGGGATTTATTGGGTTCTCAGCCTGTGCCTTATCGTCTTAACGGTAAGTGGAATTATTATTTGGCGTCCTTATTTCGCTGATTATTTTTCAATTTCGATAATTCGAGCAGCATTACTGGCACACTCACTTTCTGCAATAGCCCTGATAATTACGGTTGTTGTTCATGCTTATGCTGCCTTTTGGGTAAAAGGCTCTATCCGTAGCATGGTTGAAGGCTGGGTGACGCGTGGATGGGCAAGGAAACACCATCCTCGTTGGTATCGCGAAGTATTAGAAGAAGAAAAAGAGAAGAAAGAATAATCGTAAATTAAAACCGCCAAGCAGCGTCATTTATGGTACTGCTTGGCAGATTCCTCCCCGTAGATGCCCTTTATATCCCCGCACCAACACAACAACATCCACCCATAAATCAATTTATTTCAGTGAGTGAGACCTGTTTTAGAAAAATAAATTTTATCCTTCAAGAATTCCATTCTTTCTGTTTTCTTACACTTTTTAACGCAGTGAGAGAGTATGAAAAGTCACCATGATTAATCACTCACATTTAGGTATCATCACGTGTACTTATGACATATTGTGTTTAATTTTAGAAAAATTAATTATTTTTAGTTAATTTATCATTGGTATATAGCGAAATGTAACGAGGTATAAATGAGATCATAATGACTAAACGCAAATTTATTACACGCACAGAAGTTAACGCTCTATTAAATGCAACCAAACAGGGGAGATATCCCAATCGCGACTATTGCTTGTTATTAATGAGCTTCCTACATGGTCTAAGGGTTAGCGAACTTACTCACATCACAATGGCAGATATTGATTTAGCACAAAAAATAATCTACATCAGACGGTTAAAAGGAGGTTTATCCACTGTTCAACCGATAATTCCTGAAGAGTTTACTGCAATAGAACGGTGGTTGTTAGAGCGAAATTCTTGGAAAACGTCCAGCTCAGATTGCTTGTTTATCTCACAAAAAGGGAGCCAAATCTCTCGCTACCAGATCTACCGTTTATTTGAACAATACGGCAAAATCGCAGGGCTACCCGTCAAACTTCACCCGCACATGTTAAGACATGCATGTGGGTATGCATTAGCTGACCTCGGTAGAGATACCCGATTAATTCAAGACTATTTAGGGCATCGAAATATTGCCCATACAGTAATTTATACCGCAAGTAATGAAAAACGTTTTAGTGGCATTTGGTCTAATCAATAGACAATTTAATGACTTGTATCAACATGGAACTAAAGTTCAATATTATAAAATGAATTAAACACCAAGAATGCCTCAGTTATTTAACCAATTGGTTTTATAAAACTGAGGTATTCTTATGAATGTTTGATGTGATGATTAATTTGAATACCACTAAATAGAGCCATCAATACGTTATTTTTCAACCCGCCAAAATAAGGTTAGTTAATAATTTTATTTATTCTTCTTTTACCAACTATCATAATTTAAATACTCGAAATATGAGTAATTAGTCAACCGCATGAATTTAACAATATATTATCAATATATATACGTGTAAATTACATTTTAACTCGTATTTAGAGAATCATATAAAGATATTTAATAAATAAAAAAATTAAAATCAAATTGTTTTAGCTTTTAATTTCATAAATAACCTCTAAATCAGACAAATGTAAAAATAATATAAAATCATAACCAAACAACAAGAAATATAATAAAAAATATTTTGAATAATAAATAAAAATCAATGAATTAAATAAAAAATGATTTAAAATCAAATGGTAATGCAACATAATAAATCAAAATGTTTAAAATGCCTAATAAGTATAATTCTGAGACTAACCAAAATCAAACAGCATAAAACTCTGTTTGTATTATTTATTTTAGAGGTAACCAGTAAATTATGTAAAAAATTGTCATCTACAACAAAAAGTTACCACCTGTGATATTTTCGCCAACAAAACCCACTAGATAAATACTCCAGATTTACTAACAAACAATATAAATTAAAGATTTTAATTCTGACACTTCCAATATATTAAACAAATTAGCTAAAACCAATTTAACGCAACATTTTGATTTATTTTGTTGCGTTTCCTGAGCAAAAAGAAAGCAAATCGTTTACTTTGCAAGCGGGTCTGACTGTGTAACCAAATTACATAAAGCTTTATTGGTGAGATATGAAAAATAACAAGTTAAAAACCAGTATAGATAATTTTCAGAAAATACTAACTGAGCAAATTGGTTTGGAGTTATTCCACCTTAGAAAAGAAAAAGGGCTAAGCGGTAAAGATCTAGCTAAAAAATTAAAAATATCACAACAACAAATTTCTCGATATGAAAGAGGAATATGTAGCATTAACTGTGGGATGTTATTTTCAATCTTATTCTATCTAGATACTAACCCTAGTGCATTTTTCGAAAGTATAACATTGAAAATAAATGAAGAACATCCTAATGCTAATTCATTTATTCATAACAATGAAAACCTCTTCGATGAGCAAGATAATTGCCATTATATTTTTAATCGGCAATCAGAAATTATTCTAAATTCTTTATACAGCAAATAGTTATTTAAAAAATATAAAATTTTAACTATGCCCACTTAATTGTTGGGTAATCATCACGTTGTTATATATAAATGAGGTTCAAATGAAAAAAGTATTTTTAGCAGCTCTTGTTTCTGCCGCTATCGCTTCTCCAGCACTCGCTGATCAAGGGCATGGTAAAGTTACATTTAAAGGTGAAATCATCGATGCACCTTGCTCAATTAGTTCCGACTCTATTGACCAAACTGTATGGTTAGGCCAAATCGCTAACTCTGTTTTAGCAAATGGCGGTACTTCTAGTGCTAAACAATTCAACATTGAATTAGAAGACTGTGTATTCCCTAAAGATGCAGATGACAAAGTCTATAATGACAAAGTCAGCATCACATTCTCTGGTTCTAGTGCTGCATTCAACTCTAAATTATTAGGTGTAACTGGCTTAGATGCAACCGATCCAACTATTGCGGGTAACGTCGGTATTCAATTAACTGATACAAACGGAGCAGCATTAGATATGGGTGTTGCAACAGCACAAGAACACCAATTACAAGCGGGTGATAACACTCTACGTTATAGCGCTTATGTACAAGGTGCAAACGTTGCAGTAGATAAAATTCCATTAGGTAAATTCGAAGGCGTAACTAACTTTACCTTAACTTATAACTAATTGATTAGTTAAAGAGGAATACTCCTGTATTCCTCTATTAGTCACCTAATTAAGTCAGAGGTTAAAGTGAAAGGATTTATCTATTCGCCAAGAAATGTATCGTCTCTATTGCTTCTTACATTATTTCTTTCGCCACAAATGGCGGCATCACCTCATGGATGGGGAAAAGTCACAATGAACGGCGAAATAGTCGATACTGCCTGTGCAATAGATATCGGGTCAAGGGATCAGACCATTAATATGGGGGTTCTTCCAATAAGCTATATTCGCGAAGTTGGGAAAGGCCCCATAAAAGAATTCAATATTAAGCTCGTTGATTGCCGTTGGGAAAAATATTCAAAAGATAATAACGAATGGAATTCACTCGAAGTCACTTTTGATGGTCCATCAGAAGGTGATTTTTTCACACTCTCGGGTGAAGCAAAAGGAGTGCAATTGGCACTGCATGATATCTCGGGATACTCCATTACACCAGGGAAGCCATTGCCTGCACAAGGAATTACCCCTGGCACAATGATACTGAAATATCAAATGCAATTAGTCACCAATTATCATCCTGTTAAAGCGGGTAATTACCAAACCTTATTAAGGTTCAAGGTCGATTATTATTAATTCTAAAAGTTATATTGGTGTTTTAGGGATGTTTTTTATGTTTTTTAAACAACACAAAATAAATATAATAACGACAACGATAATGTTCGCTTTTGGGTCATTATCTGCCCAGTTATATGCTGCTGATACTATACAATTTAATACAGCATTATTTGATTTAGAAGACAAAAAAAACATCGATATTAAGCAATTCTCACGTGCTGGCTATATTATGCCTGGCACTTACCCTCTAAAAATACAATTAAATAAAGAAACTCTGCCTGAACAACGATTTTCTTTTTATGCGCCTGAAAATGACCCTGAAGCAAGCCTTGTATGTATTACACAAGAACAAGTCCAACAATTAGGGCTAACAGCGGACTCATTGAAGAAAATTACGTGGTGGCATAATAATGAGTGTCTTGATTTACTCAGTTTACCTGGCTTTCAAGCTCAGGGAGATTTATCTGACGCAACATTATACCTAAGTATTCCTCAAGCCTATCTTGAATATAGAACCGCTAACTGGGATCCACCCTCTCTTTGGGATGAGGGGATTTCAGGAGCTATTTTAGACTACAACATTAATGCAAGAGCCAATAAACCTCATGATAACAATAGTAATTATAATGTGACGGCAAATGGTGTTGCGGGTGTTAACCTCGGTGCATGGCGCTTCAGGGGCGATTGGCAGGGACGTGCTCAACGAGAAACTGGCTCAAACAGTAAAAATGAGCATGATTTCCAATGGAGCCGACTTTATGCTTATAAAGCTTTAACTAGCATTAAAGCAAAACTGACTTTGGGTGAAGACTATTTTAATACGGATTTATTCGACAGTTTTCGATTCACTGGGATTAGCTTACGCTCAGATATCTTAATGCTTCCACCGAACTTACGTGGATATGCGCCAGAAATCACAGGTGTTGCAACCACCAATGCAACGGTCATTATTAGTCAACAAGGGCGAGTTATTTACCAAGAACAAGTTGCTGCTGGGCCTTTTCGTGTCCAAAACTTAAGCGATGCAACGACGGGTAAACTGGATGTTCGAATCGAAGAACAGGATGGTTCTGTTCAAGAATATCAAGTTGAAACGGCTAATATCCCTTATTTAACGCGCCCAGGTAGTATTCGATATAAATTAGCAATGGGTCGACCAACCGATATGGATCACCATGTTAACGGAGACACATTCGCAAGTGGTGAAATGTCATGGGGAGTCACCAATGGTTGGTCATTGCTCGCAGGCTCATTAAATAGCCAAGACTATAATGCATTCAACGTAGGTGTAGGTCGCGATCTATTAGCATTTGGTGCTTTGTCTTTCGATATTACGCATTCTATTGCAAATATTCCGAATGATAAAAAACTGACAGGTAACTCTTATCGGATAAACTATTCGAAGCGCTTTGATGACTATGATAGCCAAGTCCAATTCGCAGGTTACCGCTTCTCTGAGCGCAGTTTTATGACTGTAACTGATTTTTTAACGGCTAAAGATTCAGGCGAACGCCAAGGCAGTAATAAGGAAATGTATGTGATTTCTCTAAATAAAAATTTTAGAGAACCAAGGATCACTGCTTATTTAAATTATTCGCACCAAACCTATTGGGATAAGCCAGAAAGCAATCGCTACAATTTAATGGTAACAAAAACCTTAGATTGGGGAAGCCTGAAAAATATTAATATTTCATTATCGGCGTACCGCAATAAATATAACGAAACAAATGATGACGGTCTTTATATTTCAGCATCAATGCCTTGGGGAAATGGTGCCAATATCGGCTATTCATTACAAGCAACACGGGACGACACCGTTAACCGGGCAACTTATTATGACAAGCTGTCTGATAGAACCAATTACCAAGTCAGCGCAGGGTCAACCAATAAAGGTGGAACCGCAAGCACCTATATTACTCATTACGGCGATAATACGAAGTTAACCGCAAATGCCAGCTATATTCACAATAATTACACGTCATTTGGATTAGGGGCTCAAGGCGGATTCACTATGACGTTAAAAGGTGCGGATGCTCACCGAGTTTCAAATATTGGCGGCACTCGTTTACTCATAGACACTGACGGCGTAGCTAAAATCCCCGTATCAGACCGTGGTATCCCTATTGCATCGAATGCATTCGGTAAAGTGGTCGTGCCTGACTTAAATAGTTACTACCGCAGTAAAGTTAAAGTCGATTTAAATGCATTACCGAATAATGCCGAGGTGACTGATTCTATTGTCCAGGCCACATTAACAGAAGGCGCAATTGGCTACCGTAAATTTAATGTATTGTCTGGTGAAAAAATGATGCTTTCAATGCGTATGTCTGACGGCTCTGCGCCGCCATTTGGTGCTCAGATTACTAATTTGAAAGGAAAAGAAACAGGGATCGTCACTGATAATGGATATGCCTACGTCAGTGGTATCAATCCAAATGAAGTCATGATTATTCATTGGGGTGGCGCAGCTCAATGTGAAATTCATTTTCCTGAGAACTTAGAAACAATTAGCCAAGGATTATTCATTCCTTGTAAGCCACTATCAAATAAACGTAATGAAACAGATAATAATCTGTAACTGAGTGATTGCTATGAAAAAATTAACTAATTTATATATCAGTACTATTTTATTAAGCAGTTTAGTTAGCGGAAGCGCTTTCTCAGCAATTGCTTTAGATAGAACTCGCATTATTTTTAATGGCGATCAAAAAAGCGTTTCAATTACTATTACCAATAAAAATAACCAACTGCCTTATTTAGCCCAAGGCTGGGTAGAAAATATTCAAGGAGTGAAAGTTACCTCTCCTTTTGCAGTATTACCCCCAGTGCAAAGAGTTGAACCCGAAAAATCAAGCCAAGTTCGTGTTGAAGCGCTTCCTGAAATAAACCAGTTACCTCAAGATAGAGAAAGCGTTTATTACTTTAATTTAAGAGAGATACCACCTAAAAGTGATAAGCCGAATGTTTTACAATTAGCATTACAAAGCAAAATTAAATTATTTTACCGCCCGAAAAGTATCATGCTAAGTGAAACGGAAATGTTGAATAACCCTTGGCAGGAAAAAACACAGCTGATTAAACAAGGCGACCAATATATTATTAAAAATCCAACGCCTTTTTATATCACCATTATTGGCGCTGCGGAGCGTATCAACTCACCAGTAAATCAAAACTTTAAAGCCGTTATGGTCGCACCATTTAGCGAAGAAAATTTAGGTGTCCCAAGTTCCACCGTTGGTGCGAACCCAGTACTAACCTACATCAATGACTACGGTGGCCGTCCTAAATTGCAATTCAAATGCCAAGCCAGCACATGTCAGGTTGTTCCTGAAAATAAATAGAGAGGAAAAGATGATTAATCAAAAAAGTCTTACCTTACTTCTCGGGCTTTCTCTGATATTTCCACCGTCTGTCATATATGGGGCGTCCTCGAATGCCTTTCATGACGCCACAGGAAATTGGGATGTCGAAGGCACCAATGGAAAAATTTTTGTTTACGGCTCCTTAACTGAGAGTGCTTGCCATTTATCGATGGACTCTGCATTTCAATCTGTTGATTTGGGGAATGTTGAAACTGCGTCATTAAAAGCAATTGGCGCACAAGGCCATAAAACCCCGATTAATATTGAATTGCTGGATTGTATCGACACACCAACCGCCCTAAGAAATGATAAATCGGGCAATGTCACATGGAGCACTTCCCAGCCAGGGATGAAAATTCGGTTTATTGCCCCTGTCATTCCGTTTCGCCCTAACATTGCCAGCGTAGAAGGTGTTACTGGATTGGGATTACAAATCACCAACCCAAAAGGAAAAGAAATCGCCTTTGGTGAGTACAGCGAACCACAACTTATTTCGTCTGGGCAAAATATTTTAACTTATTACGTAGCCCCCGTCAGAGTTGCAGAAAAATTACAGGCAGGCGCATACCGAAGCATTATTTCTTTCCAAATAACCTATGAATAAGCTAATTCAATTAGCGGATAGAGCATTGAAGGTCTTTATATGAATAACTTAAATTTCAATTTTTACAAATTTAAAAAAATAATACTCTTCATGCTATTCAGTTTGTTATTTTTTTCATTGCCGAGCCATGCAAAAAATGGCCAAATCGGTGAAATTAAGATAAGAGGACAGCTTGTCGCTGAAGCTTGCACGGTAAGGCCTGGTGATGAAAATATCATTGTAGATTTTGGTACTATCGTCAATAAGTATCTCTATATTAACCAAAAAACACCACTGGAAAATTTTAATATTCACCTAGATGACTGTGATAATAGTATCTTTAAAACAGTGACAGTTAAGTTTACTGGAACCGAAAATAGCTATTTACCAGGCCTCCTTGCATTAGATTCTGGCAGCATGGCTTCGGGTATAGGAATTGAAATTTTAGAATACAATGGTAAAAAAATTCCCATTAATAGTACGACGCCCGCATACAATCTAGAGAATGGCACAAATATATTAAGTTTTAATGCGAATGTGCAAGGGGAACCCGATGCAATAAAAAATAAAAGCATTGCATTTGGCCATTTTACTGCAACCGCTATTTTTAGTTTAATTTATGATTAAGGTATCAGTAACAATGAAGATATTAATATTACTTCTCGCAACCTTATTATTCTCCCCGACCATATTTGCATTCCAATGTAAAACAAATGGGGGCCAAGAGGTTGGCGGCGGAACACAAAGCATACAAGATGTTCCTCTTGATAATGATATTTTTGCTGTACCTAATCGAATTAATGAATTCGCGGATGTGAGCGACTTTATGACCTGCCGCAATGAAGCGCCCTCCGCCTATGTCGACTACCTGAATGTCACAGGCGCTGACTTAGGCCCTGCGTTTAAAAATAATCCTGAATTAAAAGCTGGTGTTGTTATACGCGGTGCTTATTATTTAGCACCATTTAGTGGTCAAGAAATTCCAGTTTTCCGTTTAACCACCGCTTCTGAGCCCTTGCAAATTAAGTTATATTTGCAAGTGAATGTTAAGCCTACACCTTCAGTTTTAGTCAGAAAAGGAGATTTATTGATGACACTTGATCTCCATAAATATGCAACATTTGTAGGCAGCAACCAACATATTGACCACGCTTATTTTAAATGGAATTTCTATGCTGGAAATGATGTGGTTGTAGGAACAGGGACATGTGATATCAATGATAACCAAATCATTATTGTTGATTTTGAAACGGTTAATGCATCAGGTATTTCAACAGTGGGTAGTGCGAGCCGTTTTCAGCGTAATGTTGAGATCACATATAGCTGTGAAGATAATAACCTAACAGCACCAATAAAAATGATTTTAAGTGGTGAAACATCAACCTTTTCAGGAGATGCGCTACTCGTCAGAACAGGTGATATCGGCAGTCAAGGCCCGATGATGCCAGGATTAGGTGTAGAGATTTATCATCAAGGACAACGTGTTTCCCCAATGAATGGGCATTTCAATTCAAAAATCGAAAATGGCCATGGGAGAGATACATTAATGTTTACGTTAGTAAAGAAGCCAAATTTATCGCCAAATGAGCTCATCGAAGGCCAGTTTAACTCTGCAGCAACAATTATTATGTCTACACCATAGTGTTATAAAGAGGCTTTTACTTATTAAAAGCCTCTTTTGCATTAATTATTCACAATTCCCGACCGAGTAATATTTATCGAAAATAACTATATATTTTCGGCTTTTCTTTTTTAAGCGTACATCGTTAAACTCTTGATTAGGCAACAAATAAAAGACGTAAGGCTCCGAGTCATCATCAGCATCACAGCTGTCATGTAATAACACCCTAAAATAAGTATTACCCGTATTTTTTAGTACCCCATCATTTGAATTAAGGTTGTATTTAAAGTCAGGTTTTTTAGGTCTCACGACAAAATAGGTTTCTAAGCTAACCGTTGGGTAAAATAATGGCTGCTTTTTTTTCCCGTCATCATTACGCATATCCAAAGGCGTTTCGCTAATAATAATCTTATAATAGCGCTCAGTTTCATCCGCTTGCCCTCGATAAAAAATCTTAAAAAACTCCTGCTCTCCTGGTAATAAAATTTTCTTCAGCGGAGTAAAGATAATTTCACCATTGAGTATCGGCTCACCCTGTTCTTGGCCACCTGGTCTATCAATTTTATAAGCGCTAAAATTATATAAATTCGTTTTTTTCGTATCATTAACGTATGGCTTAGAAAAAAACTCTTGGCCCGAATCCATCGAAGAAATATCTGAGTTGATATATAACGCAAATGCGTTGTTGTAAAACGAAAACAACACCATCAAAAATAGGATTTTAAGCAAAGAGAAGCGTTTCATAATAAAAATCCGCTATTAAATTGAAGGAAGAATTGGTACCAATAAAAAAGCTACTTGCGTCTTTACAAGTAGCCACAAAATAGCCATTAAAGTTATTGAATATCAGGTCCCGTCCAAATCGCCTTAACGGTAATCGTCCCACTTGCTGAAACTGTCCCTAACCAATCAATACCGTCTAATGTGAAAAACGAATTAGCGTCATTCATTGGGAATGATAAGTCTAAATCAGTACGATAAAAAGAACCGAGATCTTCATTTGGCCGGTCCCAGGGGGTCTCCGCCCATAATGCGTTTTTCAATGAAATTTCATTATTATCACAACTAGCGCGGTATGACTCCTTCACCCCACTGCCATTTTTAAATGAAAGGTAGGCAGAAAAAGGGACATTAAATTTGTTATCACTTGAAGTGAATAAACAGTACGACTGACCTTTTAATGTTGTTTGGGGCCCCTCAACTTTTGCCGTAATAGAGTCTGCCTGTCTTGGGCCACTGGTCGTCACAATATAATTAAATTCTATCGGCGGCTCTTCGCTACCGACCTTACCCGTTTTCGATTGATTTGGATTAAAGTCTGCAGGAATAATGCTAATTCCATAATCTCTCGGTTTAATTATTAAGTAGTTTGATGGCGTAAATTCATAAAAACCAGACTGTGGCAGTGGAGATTGAAAACCAAATGTATAAACACTGTCTGCCAATGTCACGGTTGAATTTGGCGAGGCATCAACAATCGATTTTAAATACGCATTGGAAAGAAAGACTTCAATATTCTGTGAGCCATTATTAAAAATTTCAGACATATTTGTTGTTGAAGACCAATTTGTCCAACGTGTACTGTTAGTTCCTTTATATTTAATAGATGCCGCAGCTGGCGCCCTCGCTAAACCTAACTTTGCACTATCAATATACATACGGACAGTAAATGAGCCACTAATTGATGAACCTTTAGTTTCTAACTCCACTAATTTACAAATCACACCAGAAGCATTTGCCACAATACCTGTGGAACAAAAATTAGAACCCAGCCCAATGGTTGGATTCCCATTGCTGTCCACAAACACCTCTTGCAAGGCGCCAGTGCCTTTCAAAATAATGTTCCCTTTTTTATTGGTTGGAATGTAGTGTTGCTGCGTACTTGTTCGCCCCCCGCTGGTCATACACGTTGTATTACTTAAATTATAATCATCACGACTTGTACATGTTCTTAAATCAAACGTGTATTCGGTTCCTGGCGGGATTTCCGCTAACCAACGATAAAATGCTTCCGAGAAAATAGGCCTTGAATAACCCGATTCACCTGGCGTACCTGTTTGCTGTATTTTATATGCGCCATTATCCCGTAATTGCTGAGCAGGCCAATAAGAGGTTGCAGGGCAATTTCGGTTGTTCGTCATACAACGGTTTCCAATAAAGGGTTGGTTAACAGGGGAATTTTCTAACCAAATATCGCCTATATTATACGTTGAGCTAAATGGTGTACCTGTATATCCCATATAGCCTAAACTTAATTGACTATTACGCTGATATTTTGTGAAAACATTGGAACCCGAAAAACGCGGATCAACCCTATTTGCCACAATAAAAAATTCATTATCAACTTGGTTTTCAACAATGACATATTCTTGCAGGGGTGCGGTTGCTGCAAAAGAATTCGGCGTTAAAACAGCGAATGAAAAAAAGAGTGCTGTTATCGATAATAATCGCATATTAAATTAGCCTTTAAAGAGATAATTAACGTTTAGCAAATGCTTCTTGAGGCTCACAAGTCACCTCGCCAACCCACAATGCACCGCGTGCACCTTGCAGGTTTAAGTCTGCTTCACAAATAGTCTGTTGGTCGTCCTGTAATAACGATATCACTGGGTATCGAACATCAACGTCCATGGAAAACTCACCATTTTGGTCGGTTTTTGTTCGACCGATATGGTTTCGAATGGAAGCATATTTTATATATTCGCCATTAGGCGATTTCAGACGACCAAATACGGTCACTAGTTGCCTAACTTCAGGTTGATAAAGGGCAATATTTCCTGGATATAATGTAACGGACTTGTTTCGACCAGAGACAATATCAAAACTGTCTTTTGATTTGCCGTCATTCATTAATTGGATGTCATAATCAGAATAAGGAGACAATGGAATAAACGTATTTTTTCCACTAATTGGGTAGTTTTGGCCATTCACTTTCGCGACCATACTGCCACTACCTTTAATATCTGAATTAATAATCACGCCAGATTTACCTTGCTGCCCGCTAGGCGTGATCATTCCGTCACTATAGGCTACTGAGCCGCGCGAAGTTAAGTTACCATTGAGCCGGTTATTATCAGGCCTATTAATCGTCACAGTCCCTGAATTATATTTTGTGTCGTAAGACGCATAGCCCAACGTTGAAAAATCAGACTCGCCATTATCTTTATCACGAACTAATTTTGAAACTGAAACACCTGCATTGGTAATCACGGAATTTTCAAAATTCTTATTCGCATAAATATTGGCTTTTACGTTACCGTTTGTCGAAGAAACGCCAGTACTAAGCCATGTAGAGAGCGGCAAAGAGAAATCAAGATTCACGTATTTTTCGTTGGTACTGTTTTGATTATCATAATGATAACGCTGAACACCCGCTCTTAATCCTACCGTGCCATAACGACCCGAGAATAATGTGTTCGCGTACTCATAGTTGATTGAATCACTGCCGACACGGCGGTCTTTGGTGTTACTAATAGTAAACGAGCCTGTTCTATCAATGATTTTGTCAAAGTTAATCGTGCCGCCGTAAGAATAGCTATCCGCATCATAAAGCGGTAAATCGCCCGTCACGACGGTCTTTTCTTTAGATGCCCATAAAGAACCGTACCCTTCGGGGATATTGACCGAAACCGTCGCAATATTACGGTGACTGCCATGATTTTCTAACATGCCCTGCCAAGCAACTGAAATATAGTTATTTAAAGTGGCGTTAACGCTGGTTTCTTGTACAACAAACTTATCAAACCCATAGTTGGACATTTGGAAACGAATACCCGATAACACTGGGAAGTTATAAGCAAAAGAAACACCCGCTAAATAACTTTTTTCAGGGGTCTGACTAGGTGAGCCTTCACCTCTCACATAATGGCGCTTATCAAAATCAATATATCCACCGTAAATTTCCCAATTTAGCTTGTCGTAATTTCCCGTTATCGCACCGAAGGATTTATTAATTGTTTGGTGCTGTGTGGTGACAACTTTCCCATCAACAACCGTTTCGATAGTGACTTCGTAAATACCATAAGGCAATACGCTCGTATCAACCTCAAAATTACCCATCGGGAAATTTTGAATGTTCAATAATTTACCTTGACGGTAAATACGCACTTCCCCAGGACTATTTAAAAAAGCATAAATGGGTGTTAATGACTGTTGTTTATTCACCACCATACTGGATGAATTATTCCCGATGGAAGCGGCATAAATTTTACTGCTACTAAGGGCGGTTAAACTGGCAATCGATTGTAAATTCCATGTGCTCATTAAACCTAGCGCAAAGCGAAATCCATTAAAATCACGTTCATACATTGCACGGTAAAGTTCAACGTTCGAATTCGATTTTCCAATACTGTACGCTGAGGCGTTCACATTAAAATGATGTTCTGCAGCAGCAAATAAGGTATCTAAATTAAAATAGCTACTTGATGAATCTTTCGCGTCTTTGACTCGGCTCTGAAACACCCCTAAATCATAATTGGCGACGGCTGAAAATGAATTAACTGAAGAATTTCCTAAGACAGATTGTCTCGCATGCTCTTTTGCTGCAAATGCGGCTTTATCAACATCTAATGATAGGTTGAATGAAGAGATGTTTAATTGAAGAACGGCATTGTTATCAATAACAATCCCATTATTTTCATTAAAAATAGCATTTTGCTTACTTTCAAGCTTATCAACTAATAAATTATTGAGTTTCGCACCCTGATCATTCTCAATGAGATGAAGACTTGATAATTTAATTTTACCCTGATCAATGACAATAACTGCATCCGCAATTTTGCTTTCACTCTGACTTTTTTTAGCCTCATCATTCAGACGTAAAAAAACAGGCACAGACATTCCTTCCTCCAATGCACTCACAAATGCAGGAGGAATAATATATCCGCCAATCTTAATACTTTTCATTTCATCAGCATTAATCGAATTCGAAAATATAATACTCAATATTGATAAAGCAATAGCACTCTTACGCATGATTTAAGTCCATTCTTCATTATTTGACAACAATGAACTCTCCTTTGTGCCAAATACCTACGCTTGATTTTTTATTTGAGAGATCGACAAATTGCAATTTAACGGCTAAATGTGGCATAAGGTAATATCGCTCACGACAAACACCATCCACTGCATATTTTTGTTTTTCTGCTAAACACGGTCCTGAAGCCACAACACGAAAAGAACTATTACCCGTATTCGCAACTTGGGAATTAATATATTGGTAATTAAAATTTTCAATTCTTGGTGCGACAACTAAAATCGTGCTAATTGTTGCCGATGTCGTTGCTGATGCTGATTTTGAACTTTGTGTAACACCACTTTCACCAATAGGGTCATCTTTCCAATTCAATCTGTAATAGCGTTCTTTATCGTCCTTTGGCCCCTGATAAATAATTTTAAACACATCTTTTGCTTTACCTGGCAGAATTAAATTAGCTGGTGTTGACAATATTTCATTAGGATCATTGACAGGAATAACCTTTCCATTTTCAAGTGGAGAGTCAATTTTTTCGATTGTTAGATTTACCAGCCTTGCTGTATCAACTGTATTTTCAATTTCTTTCGCTATCGTGTCTTCATCGGATGGTATTATCTCAGTAATATTCCCCACATTAACAGCGAAGCTATTTTTTAATGGGAGCCATGATAATAAAATTAATGCTAATGTTATTTTTTTCATAATCATAAATTTCTAAGAAAGGAATAACGATAAAGATATTATTTCCCTATAGTATCTTTATCGTAGTATTCAATTATCCAATAAAGGGATAATTAAGGAGCTGGAGTAAAAGTACCGTCCCAAGTCGCGGTAAATTGAACTTTTACATCACCATCCCATGTACCATCGGTCAGTGCTTTAAAGTCTGTTGCTGCACCAGCAGCTTCTGCGCTTGCAATAACAAAGGTGAATTCACCGCGGTCTGTTGCACGCTCAGAACCGTTATAGATACCATCAGCAGCTAAGTTATCTAAACCAGAAGTTAAGCCTTTTGATGTATCAATTAAAACTAAATCTGTATTTTTATTAAGATCTTCACCATTCCATTTAACACCAACCGTTAATTTAGAATCGTCAGTTGTTCTTGCTAATGTGTTCGCAATAATTTTTGATGCTAATTTAAAGTCTGTAGCGCCTGCTTGCCCTTGAATTGCAATATCGAACGCACCATTTTGCTGGTTAAAGCTTTTTTGGCCTTCAGCATAATTAAACGTTAAACTTTTTAATGGAGTAACAACTAACATACTTGTTGTATCTTTAATTGCGGTTGCTTGCCAAGTTGCAGTCGCTTGAGCTGTACGTGTATCGGCATTAGCAACGGTTGCAAAAGACGCAGCAATAACTGTTGATAGCAAAACAGATGCCATTTTTTTATTTAACATATTATTCTCTCTAATTTAATTTATATCAAAAAATAATTACATAGTATAAAAAACACTTTTAACCGTGCTTTTTATAAAATATAATCAATAAAATAATCAGAAAACCTGATTATTTTATTCTGCCTGTTCTAATAATTAGAAATTATTAATGAAGCTTTTAGTAGAATAGCCTTTCCATGAAAGGTATTTATTTTTACTTTCGTTTTTATCTGTTTTTATTCCAATCACTGATTCATCTTCAAGAAATCGAAGTACGTCAATCCATCTTTTATCTAATATTCTCAAAAATTGTTCTAATTGATCTAACGTGATAGCTGTGGTCCCTATTTCATAACGTGAGATTTGCTGTTGACTAATATTCATTAATTTAGCCATCTGTTTTCCTGTCATGTTTCTTTCTTTACGGGCACGTCTTAAAAAAATACCGACATGACAACTAATTATATTAGATTTCATTAACCACACTCCAATATAAAATAATTAATTAAACATTTAACTTTTATTAATAATAAATACATTAAAATAAGAGTAAAAACGTTTATATCGATCGAATCGCTTTATTTGATAGGCATAGACTATTAAATGATGAATATCGATCACTTTAACTGATTGATATACACATTTAATGTGTATTTAAGTTAAGGAATGGATAATTAACTATATGATAAATATATTAATTAAATATTATTAGTATATTATAATTTATGGAGTGTATTATTGAGAGTAATTCCGAACGATTAATTACTCTCATAAGGATTAAAACACATAAAGTTACATTGAATTACAAATTGACACAAAACACATTAATTTTAATTATAAAAACTCATAATATGAGTGAAACAATAAACTATAAATATGGATGATTTTAGTTTTACCCATAAAAAGTAATGGCCAAGCCAATATTTATCTCTAAAAAAATAAAAATTCAACTTAATAAACCAATGAAAAAGTAAGGCAAAATGCGACTATCAGCCTATTCTCGTGATGTATTTACCTTTACCAATATTACGAGTATGCGTAAATTAAATTTATCATCGATATTTAGGCGATTACGCGTTTAAACCCAAAAAAGAAGCCAGCCTCTTTAACACACTACATCGATATTAAGTGGATTTACCTAGAATAACAAACGATATTATAACAATGGGAATTTATTAACGTTATCTAGCTAAGAGCGCCATATAAAATAGCGCTCTGGTACTCATCAATTTTCTGCTCTATCCAAGGACTAATTCTTACATGAATTCAACCGTTTTACCGTTTCTTCAATATCGATTTCATCTTCTGAAAACGTCAATGTGGTGCCATGTAGCGTAGTGATAGCTAATTTTTTCAGTGAGCGCATATCACCAGGTTTAATTTCCGTTTTTGGACGAATGCTGCTCATCAGCGCACCTACCGATAACACGGTATTCGCTTTATCAATACCCGCATCTGCGGGAACTTCTTCACTGTATACAAGGAAAGATTTAATTGAAGTGATTTTCAAACGCTCGCCCGCAATAAAAATATACTTGCTTTCAGGGATCACTTTAACAGCAAAAGCAGACAAGCCTTTATTATTGGTTGTTGGTTCAAAGGTGATTTCTGCACCCTTTTTGATCAGTTCAGGGTTAGCAACCTTAATCACATGGAAATAACGGTTATCTCCGTTCTCATCTTTGATAAATCCAAAGCCTTTATCTTCAAACCACGTTGTGATTGTTCCTTTCATTGCATTACCACCTAATTAATCGTTTTAAACTCAGTTTCTCTGACGGCAGTATAAAGCACAATGTAGGCTCAGACCATGCCTTTGGTTTTTAGCTGGATGATAAATTTACAACACCCCAAGGCGACGGCAGATGATAAATTAGTTATTATTCTTTCCCCTTTTTTATTTAGAGAAGTCGATGTCTACGATTATTGATACCTTTATTGCCCCGCCTTGCTATGAGCAGGTTGATGTCCTCTATCAAGACGAACATTTACTGATTATCAATAAACCTTCGGGATTACTCAGCCTTTCAGGGAAAAACCCTCAGAATTTAGATTCTGTACATTATCGACTGGTGAAGTTATTTCCAGATTGTACCCTTGTCCATCGATTAGATTTTGGCACTTCAGGGCTGATGATCATTGCCCTTAATAAAGTCATCAATGCCGCACTTTGCCAACAGTTTAGCCAACGTACTGTTGCTAAAGTTTATCAAGCGCTACTGTGCGGGCACTTGAATGATAACGAAGGGATAATTGATGCGCCGATAGCAAAAGACCCTGCGTTATTTCCACGGATGTCTATTTGCAAAGTGAATGGAAAACCCGCACGTTCCCGTTATTTGGTACTGGAACGCTTTCAACAAGAAATAGTGGGTGGTACAACTGTCCCATTAACACGAGTGCAGCTCACCCCTGAAACGGGGCGCACCCACCAGCTACGTATTCATTGCCAATATTTGGGGTATCCCATTTTGGGGTGCGATTTATATGGCGGCGAGTGTTTACCAGGTACAGAACATGCACCAAGGCTGATGTTACACGCCAGCGAGCTACGTTTTATACATCCGATCAGCCACAAACCACTTCATTTTATTCATGATAGCCCGTTCTAATACTCTATATAGCCCAAACTTTAATACTCTAAATAATTCAAGTTGCAGCTAGGCGACAAGAGAATGAGACGCTAGGAGCATACATAAGTATGTGACTAGTGCGAATGAACGCAGTCAACAACGCTGCAGCTTGAAGTATGACGAGTATTACCACATCAAATCATCAGGGATCTGGAACTCAGCGTACGGATCATCTTCATCCTGAGCTTCTTCACTCAACGCATTATTTAATACAATACTATCCACATCCCTTTGAGTAATTTTATCGGCCACAACCGCAGGAATAATCGCGTAGCCATTTACATCACTGTTATCAATGATTAAACGAGCAATCGCCAAGCGACCACTAATCAATTGTTTTTGTGTGGTTTTATCTACCATCACTTGTTTAATAACATTGTTGTCGGTGAAGTTAAAAGCGATATCGCCTTTCGCTATTTCAATTTTATTCATTTCGATCAGCTGCTTCACTTGCGCTTTGTATTCTTTTGACAGTGCAGCTTGTTTTTGTTGCTCACTCAGCTGTTTGTCACGCTCAAGCTGTGCTTTTTTGTTTTCTTCGACCGCTTCTCTGGCTTCCCGAGCTTGTACCCGTGATTTTTTCGCAGTTCGTTGAACTTTAGCCATTTTTTTACTGGTGACAAGCCCTGCCTGTAGCATCTGTTCTTGTAAAGTGAGTTTTGCCATTTCTATTTCCGCATCAATAAAATTGTCAGTGAGATAATGGGGGATTATACCTGTAATTTTTGAGCGTGTACCGAGTCGAGGGAAGAGGTTGGTATGTGAATGTGAAAAATGCCATTTGAGGTTGTTAACAAAGCAGGATAAAAGCGTGGTTTTTCCTGCTTTGTGTTATCAGCCGAAAATCAATGAATTGATTTTCCTC
>NZ_JAMPNZ010000009.1:0-53742 GCF_028479625.1 Providencia sp. PROV197 | reverse complement strand
ATCTATTTTCAAAACCAATCTAACATGTAGTCAAACCTCATAGGTTTGTCAGCCGTCTGAAATGCCATTTGAGATGGCATTTTTCCTTATCTCAGACTATTTATGACCCACATATCGCTTTATATCTCTCTAAATCAGGCTTTTGATTTTTTACCCATGCGGTAATGAGCTTCAACCCATCCGCGTAATAAGCATCACGTCCAGACCAAAGAAAATACCCCTTCCGCCATGCGGGCCAATCACTTTCAAGCTGGTAATTAAACTCAGGTGAACGAAGTAACCCATGGCTTGCATTTGGCAATACTATGACGCTCGCTCGAGGATTAGTAGACAAAATAGACTTGTAACGGCACGCGTTGAATTGAGCATCCACATTCAGGTCATTAGTTCCCCAAACAGCCAGTACACGCCCATTCATATTAGAGAGATCGGAAGAAGAATCACTTAGGTAATTTTTGACAACAAAATCAAAGATCTTAACGCTCAATTAAAAAACGTTAGCTACACCCTAATATGGCGTGAGTACTTTTAATTCCAAAGACTATCCAGAGACCATAGTGATAGGCAGCCATATGGTTATTAAATAAGCTAAAATATCAGAGTTTACAATGAATGGTAAATAATGAAGGCGATAGGTGTGTACTACCCAAATTGTTTTTCATAAGCATCGAGGTGATGCTTAAAAAATTTCGCATATTCTTCGGCGGATTCAACTAAAACAGTGACCTCGATACATTGCTCGCCCAGTTCTGCGGAATAATCGTCAAACGAGATAGAGTTACAGGCAATTTCTTCATTGGTTTCGTCGGTATATAGGCTCAAATGTACTTTATCGATATCTGCGGTATAAAATACAGTTGGCTCCAGCATACCAAACACAAACCCCATCGGAGGATCTCCCCCTTCTAATGCAGTAATCCCAATCACCTTGTTTTTATATCGAATTTTATATTTCATAATCTGGCTCGCAATGGTGAATATTGATGGGTGGAGAATTAAACCCCACCAGTGATTTAACCAATAATTCAACCAGCATGCTAATCATAAGTAAAAGTGACACCAATAATAGACTGCACTTTCCCTGCTGAAACTTGGCCTGAAGTACGTCCATATCGTGCACTTAAGCCAAGGCTAACAGCACCTGTGGTGACCCTACCTAAAGCCACTTTTTGATTAACAGCTATCGCATTCCCATTACTGACCAGTTGAATACCGACGCCTTTTGCCGCATTTGTTCCCGAAAATGTATTCGCAAAAATATTTGAACGAGTATCTGTGGTCCCTGAAAGATAATAATACAGGTTTTGCCCTGAGGCACAGTGGACCGAAAGCGGAACAGGTGCTGTGCCAGGGTATTCGGGTAGATTTACAATAACATTTCGTGAAGATACATCACATCCACCAATAGGAATGAGCACATCATTATTGGTGTAGAGGTTCCATGTAAAGGTAGCCGTCCGTACATTTCCTCCTCCAATAATATCAGAGCCCACCTGATGCATAACAAGGGTGGCAAAATGAGAGCCTTTTTTAATGGCAATCCCACCTGCGGCATTGATAGGTGTTAGGAATAATTGGGTATTCCAAGGGGCATAACTCCCTAGCGGAAAACTTTGCTGGTGAGTGGGTTGTATTAATGGAAACTTATTGTTGATACCATAGTATTTTAGTGAACCATCAAAGCTGGCAAGTGCCCCGCCAAATGCAGACCCTCTGATCATACTCACCAAGTCCCGACGCGTTGTTGGTGAATCATTCTTACATGAAATGGATTGTGACAAGTCAACAACTAGATTTTGCCCAGGCTGCACACTAGGCTGTAGGTTTACATAAACATCTGCGATTTTCGTACCTTTATCGCTATTTACAATATTCCCCGTAGAATCTGTACAAGTGAAAGCATAGCTCAAAGAAATACCCACGGTATAAATCGTTAAACCTGCTGCAAATAACTGAACACATTTTTTTATATTCATAATATTAACTCATTGATAAGTATAGGTAACATCAATAACAGCCTGTATATTCCCTTGAGTAGCTTGGCCTTTAACGGAAAGCGCTCTGACTTGCAAAGGAAAACGGGTGGATAATGAAGAGTCGTTAACTTGCAGTTTTTTTTGCGCACCATTGTTTAAGTTATTACCCGCGGTATCTTGGAGTTGTAGCTGAATATTGCCTGCTGTTCCCTGATTTTTATAATAACCCGTCGTATCAGCGATACCGCTGAAAGTGGCGGTCACCGTGGACGTTCCTACAGGGCAATTGACTAAATCTAATGAAACGGGGTGCCATATTGAGGAAGAACCTGGCGTGATTAAATTAAAAGTGTATAAATCACCTAAATCAACATTGGCACTCGTCGTTGCAACAGTGCATGGCTTCGCAACAACACTCCCATTCACTGTAATCGTCACATCAGCGGCATATGAGGATGTGGCTAGTGAAAATAAAATCAGCCAGATAAACGGGGCTGCTCCCTTCCATTTAATGTTCATGATGACATCCTCTGCTTACTGGAACTCAAGCGTAAAAGTGGCGGTAGCTCGAACATGCCCCGCTGTGACTGGTAATTTAGACGCCATTAATCGAGCATAAAAATGCAGTGTATTATTCTTCCCTGCCACTAAAGGGGTCCAAACCATGTTGTTACTGGTAGCATTGAGTGCGAGTGATTTTCTGGCACCATCTAAAATTTGTATACCTGCGCCTGATGCATTGAGGCTTCCGGGGTCTAACGCCAATAAGGTCTGATTGTTGGTATCCGCAATTCCCACAAAACCCACTTTCACCGCAGTAACCGAGTTGCCACAAGGGGTGAGCTCAATATTAAATGGAATGACAGGGGTCACTTCCCCCACGGCATAAAGTTGCTTCACCGCGTTATTAAGTAAATCAACAACTTGGCTTTGCGACCCCGGTGCAACCGCACACGTGTTATCTCGCACATACCCTTTAATGTTGATCGTACTGTCTGCCGCATATGCACTTTGAGATAATGATAAAAGTGCAAATAGAGAGGCAGAAAAAATCATGAACTTATTCGGCATTATTGGCTCCTTAGCGGCACAGTGCACGGTACTTACTGAGCATCTCGTGTTGGCTTTGCTCAGGTAATGTGTAGTTAATCTGGCACTGTGAGTCGGGACCTTCTCCCCAGCGGGCAATAAGATGACCAGAAAGTGATAACCCCGTTAAGTAAACTTGACCGTCATCAGCAACAATGCTGCTACCATTGTTATCGCTTGAAGAAACAATCGCGCCAAATGGCACGGGCTTTCCGTCACTTTTTAGTAATGTCATCAGTACTTTTACCCCAATTCGAGGGTGGAAATCAGCGCGAACAACTGCACCTCGAGTAGGAACGACACTGACAACGGGGTCTTCTAAATCGACATTATTGGCTAATGTGTTGGTATCCAGCGCAATACGGTTTTCTCGGTAATCGGTGGCATAAGGTAAGATGGCATAGCCACGCCAATCAGTATTAACCCCTGTCTGATTTTCAACTTTTACGTTTCCCGCCCCTGGTGCTTTCACGAGGACAACAGTGTCATTCATTGGCTGACTAAGCGTGATGCCATTAGCATGAGCTAACACACCACCACTCAGACCATAATACATTTGGCGTACGTTATCGGTATAACTGTAACCCGCGTTAGCATTGCCATATGTACCGCGGTAATTCAGCGCCGTGTAACCAGATGCCGAAGAGTTACCTTGGCCGCCCCCTGCGTAACCCGTTTGCACGTTATAACTTAAGTTATTATCTTCAAGTAATGTGCCATAAAGGCCTGCCATGTTAGTGATACGACCTTTTAGGTCATGGGAGACGTTATAACTGGCACTCGCATTACGCCAAATTGATTGGCTGTCAGATCGCATCCAATAGCTAAATGGGATATTCACATTCATCGCTAACATCTGGTCATTTGCTTCTTGCCAAGAGTTCTTAGACAGACTGTAATTGATCCCCCAGCTAATACCTTCAATCAGTGTATTGAAACCAACCTGTAAATGTTTATCGGACTTACTCGTGTTCCAATACGTTTCATGGCTTCCTGTCACATACAATGTTGATTGCTCACCTAATTGTTGGGTGAGGCTTAGCTGGATTTTTTCACGTTTGTTATAGGCTAAATTATAGTAATCCGAGAATGTTGGAGTGACTTGAATGACACCATCTTGTGTCGCAAGGCTATAACCATTCATGCGCTTATAAGTGGTATCCGCAAATGAATAATAGCCTTTGGTTGAATAACGATAGCCAGCCAATTGTATGGTTGTGCCCGTTTCATTCATCGACTTGTTATAAAGAAAACGAATAGATTGCCCTTGATGATTGCTATCGTCAGGCAGCTTCGCATTTGCCTGTGTAATATCGATAGACAGCGCACCAAATACACCAATGTTTTTCCCCATACCGATGTTGAAGGATTGATAGCGACTAGCGAGTTGCGAACCTCCATAAAGTGTCCACCCGTACGATAAACCTCTCATTAATGTCGCTTGCATAAAACTCGGTTTTTCTTGCTGGCCATTTCCTGCTCGGTAATCACCCGCAGTGACTGCATATTGGGTATGCCCTTCCCTTTGAAGTAATGGTACAGATGAGTAAGGCACCGTAAAACTTTGCACCGAACCATCCGCTTCAGTAATACTAACGTTGAGGTCACCACTGTTTCCTGCGGCATATAAATCATTAATAATGAAAGGCCCTGGCGGGAAAGTATTGCGGTAGATTTCATAGCCATTTTGTTTGATGGAGACATCAGCCGTACCACGAGCAATACCGCGAATAACTGGCGCAAACCCTTTTTGGCTTTCCGGTAGCATATTGTCATCAGAAGCTAGCTGAATTCCTCTAAAGTTAAAACTATCAAAGATTTCACCGGGGGTATAACTGTCACCTATTGTTAAGCGGGAGCGTATCTGATTTATCCCACGCTCCAAATAGGTATTAATATGTTCCCAACGAGTTTCAGTCGTCGACGTTCCTGAGCTGTGACTCCACGTCGAGTTATCTCGTAAGCGCCATGCCCCAAGGTTTAGCCCGCTTTGCATATTTAGGTAGGTATAGCTACTGTGCTTACCATTTTGGTTACGTGCACTATTTCCCGTTAAACTATAATTTAAAATACCCGCCGTAATACCTGAGTCCCAATATTCCGGGGGAATAAAATCTCGAGCTCGATTAGCCATAAATATTTGTGGAACCGTAATGTAGAGCCGTTGCAAACCAACATCAAAGCGTGCTGTCGCGTCTTCAATAAGCATATTCAAAGGCTGGCAGTTATTTTGCTCTGGGGTATTTGTTCCTGAAATTGCGGGTGTATTAACACCCATTTTTGCTAATTCGCCGAGTGTGAAACAAGGCATAAGCTGGCGTTCATTTTTATTTGCGACGAAACGAACATCTTTGGTTGATAAATAGCCATCATTCAAATAAATATCAACACGATAGGTTCCTTCCGGTACTTCTTGGCCTTGCTCAAAAGCAGATAGGTCTGCAACAGCGGAAGGGTCATCTGCTAAAAATCGTGGATTAAAGTAGAGTTCTGCCTCAGCCCAAGCAGGATACAGGCAAGCACTAATTAATAGCGTCAATGGAATTAAGGGAAAATGGCGTTCGGATATATATCCAAAAAATGATTCTTTTCCCGAAATGAATTGCCTTTTTTCAGATGCCAGATATGACATATTCCCTCTCCCTGAACAACCATGTCGCCCAGTAAGTTATTTAAATCAAAGTAGTAGTGAGTAAAAAACGTTTTTACTGGATGTTTCCGGTCATTTTGGGAGTTAACGCACCATAGTCATTAATCGTTTGGAAAGTAATGCCACCATTCGCATTGGTTGGCGCAGAGACAGATGCCTCACCAAACGGAGGAACCAATACATTATCGAGTTTGGTTGAACCGATATTTAATGACGTTACTGTTGCGTAATAAGGTGTAGGATTAATAACGGTAACGCTGCCAGCTTGGCGCCTGAAACGTAATGATTCCGCAACAGTTTCAGGCGAAACAGATAAATTGGTCGGGCGATAATACAGTTTGATCCGGCTGATGATGGCCAATTGAAGCGTATTTTCATTCAGCTTGGATTTATCCATGGCAGGAATGGCTTTTACATTGAGCCAGAAAAGGCTTTCTCTATCTTGAGGTAATTGGTTATTAGTGGCGTCAATAATACGCAATGTATTTTCTTTTTTACCTTGCATGGTAAATAAGGGTGGCGTAACCGCAAATTGGCTATCTTTTTTCCCTGATGTATTCTCTACCCAAGATTGAATAAGAAAAACGCTTTTTTCATCATTATTTGTCACTGCAAGCTGAACTTGTTTTTGCCCAGCAGGGTAAATAACACGTGTCGCGCCTAATGCAACACCGGCATATGCCTGAGTATATATATTTGAACAGAGTAATATTAATAAGGCGCTAATTAGTTTGCGGATTGTTACGTTTTTCATTGTTACGTCTGTCCTTTTCTAACAAAAAATTAAATAGGTATATAAATTATTTACGGATGTTTTATTCATAGGTCAGCGAAAAAAGAGCCTGTGCGTTTGCCTTTCCACCCGTAATTTGATAACTCGTCGCGCGATATTTAGCGATAAAGTGCAACGTCATATCACCATTAATAACGCGTGCTATTTTCCGAGGTGTACTATTAATAGGAATTAAGGTGTTAGCGGAATCAAAAACAGCTAGCCCTACGCCACTGGCGCTATTCGGGCCATCACCAATAGCAAAAATATCTGGGTTGGTATTATCTGCAATCCCCGAGAAAGTGATGGAGACATACTCAGTCGCGGTTTTGCTGCATTCGCGTAAATGGATATCAAATAGAACAGGCGCGGTTTCTTGACCTGGGGCAGTCAGCATATTCGTTCGTAGTTGTCCCATATTTACAGTCAAATTTTTGTCTGAAGTTTCGACACTACACGCTTCTGCGATGAGTTCCCCATGGAAGTGCATTCCTCCGCCTGGTAACTGAACATTCCACTTGTTTCCAGCCTCAAGGAGTGGAGCGAATAAAAGTAGTAGCGCAAACATCACCTCTCTCATGAGACTTTACCTTTCTAATTTTATTGATAAATAAAGCCGTCCTTGGCTAACTAATTCGACATCCTAAATCTGCTTAAAAATTACTCGTACTGAACAGCAAATGTTGCATCTGCGTTTGCCACACCCGCGGTAGTTGCATCAAGTGCATAGTAGCGAGCTTGGAATGGCAGAATGTTAGTACCATCTTTCAATGTCATCGCGGTGCTAAATGTTGCACCATCAAGGCCTAGAGGAATGCTTTTAGAATCTAAAATTTGGATACCTACATTCGTTGCAGAACCAGCAGCAGAAGAGGCTACAGATAGAACTGTCGGGTTTGCTGCATTTGCAGACACACCGGTAAATGCAACTTTTGCAGATGTCGCAATAGTGGTATCACAGTCATTTAATTGAATGTTAAAACCAACAGGCGTACTCACATCACCTGTTTGTGCTAATTTAACAGTACGAACTTGACCAAGCTGCACAGTTTGTTCAACGGAACCCGCGTCAACAGCACATGCCGCATTCACTAGCTCACCTTTAAAATGAACTGTGCCACCATTTACTGTCGTTGTAGCAGCAGAAGCCACCATTGAAGATAAAGACAGCGCAGCAGCGATTGATAAAGAAATAACTTTAAATTTCATGAAATTTACCTTTTTATTAATATTTCCTAATGGACATGTGTACTACAAAAACTTTTATTAACGCGTGACGAATAGAATCATTAGATTTGAAACCTAATGATTGTTTTTATATTGATAAACACTTTTAAATTTTATTAATAAATATAATTTTAAAAAAAGAGAAATAACTATCTCTTTCTTACTGTTATAAATGAATTTTCATACGTTGGTTTTTCAGGCTCACTTTTATAAAATGTTAGGATATTTTCCATAAAATATTCTATATCACAGTTTTTAAGTCCTAGAGCAAATAAGAAATTCATTAACCCATCAATAGTTAATGTATTTGTTCCACACTCATAACGTGAAATTTGTTGCTGGCTTATGTTTAAGCGTGCACCAAGTTCAGCTCCCGTTATTCCCAACGATTTTCGGTAGCATCTTAATAATGAGCCTATATAAATGGAAATATTGTGAGATCGTGGTTTATCCAACATCCTTCCTCCGGTTTGTTTATAATAAGTGACGCTTTAAAACCGATGCTATTACTAATGGGCTATAAAATTTCACTTAGTGTAAACAATGAAAATGAGTATTGGCTAATCGTTTTGGTCGATCAAATACCCATCGATTGATAGAAATTAACAATCAATGCAATAATATTGATCGCCAAAACTTATCATAAGTCAGGTTATTAGAGGGTATATTTATTTTATATTGACAGATTTATTCACATATACACGCCATTGAGTGTATCTGTATTTTATACTTATCGTAAATTTCAAACCTTTTTCGAGTGTATGTGGGGCATTTTTTAAGATAGAATTTAATAAAACTAAAATTATAAGATAAATCCTATTCGTTTATTTATTAAATAAAACTTTATTCTCACAAATATTTAACTATTTTTCACATCCAAATAAAATTTTTACGTCGCGGTTCCCACCTATCCCTTTTCACCCTCCCTCTCAGAATAGTGTATACTCGCCGACAAGAAATTTATTCACGGTTAATTAATAATGAAAGAAATCGAAAAAACACAAATTAAACTGCTTAGCGACCGTTTAGACCTTATTCGTCACCAGATGGCAAGCATGCAACTGACGAGCGAAGCAGAAAAATACGCAGAGCTTGAGAAAGAAAAAGCGACGCTAGAAATTGAAATTACTCATCTGAAAGCGTTGCGTAACAAGAAGCTAAGCAAAGAAGCACAAAAATTGGTGAATATGCCATTCAAACGCGCCATCACTAAGAAAGAACAAGCTGATCTTGGCAAACTGAAGAAATCCGTACGCGGTTTAGTGATTGTCCACCCAATGACGGCCTTAGGTCGCGAAATGGAACTGGATGAAATGACGGGTTTTTCTAAGAGTGATTTCTAGTTAGAAAATCAGCCCCACGAAACCTGTGATAAGCCACGACAACTGAAAAGTTCGTAGTCCGCTACCATAGTGAAAATAGTTAATGGACGCGTCACTTGCTGGTGCGAATATTACGGATGCGTTCGGGCTTCTCATCAAAGTAATCAGGCACGGCTGACTGACCGATAGACGGGTTTTTTAGCCGCTCATCATCCATCACAAACCCTTTAATCAGATACTGTTCTAAAGTTTGTGTCGCCCACTGGCGAAACTGTGCACCACGGACAGAGCGGACACGGTAGCCAATAGCAAGAATGGCGGGTAAACTATAGTGATCTATCTCTCTGTAAACCTGACGATTTCCCTCTAATCGAACTATCCGGAATTTCCAGATGGTTGCGTTTTAAGCAAGTTCCCCTTCAGAGAAAATATTAACAAGATGCTCATTAATTGTACGAACGTCTTTTCCATACAGTTCAGCAATTGATGATTGAAATAACTACAACGTATCAGACTCAAACCGGCATTCGACGTGAGTTTGCCCATCTTCACTACGAAACAAAACAAATTCACCCTGTGGTGCTTCAGGAAGATTTTCGCTCATCAAATTGCCTCCACTTTCTATACGTTATGCATAAACGATGAACAACAATAATTTATTGAAAAAAGAGGAACTATTAAGATGATAAGAATACAGAGAATGTTTTCAGGATAGCCATTGAGTGGCGGAAGATCACAGGAGTCGAACCTGCCCGGGACTGCTGGCAGCCCCAACTGGATTTGAAATCCAGCCGCCTCACCGGAGACGACGATCTTCCTCTATAGATTGGAAAGTGATTATAGACTGAATTCATTATTTTCCAAAGCATTGAAACTACAACTATCCTCTTTATTGATAAAAGCCAACAAAAACCCCATTTATTGATAAGCACTGATAAGAAAAAACGTTATCTTGATATTGAGGTTTCCATATCCGCCCCCATATACTTTCTTATATTCATAATGGTGTGCTGGTTTTATCACCCGATAACATGAATTGTTTGGAGATAAGCTCGCCATTTAACTTTTATTGTCAACACTGTAAGCCTTGGCCTACGAGCACAAGCCTGCAATCACAGGATGTTTTTATGACAAATTCATTATTAGCCGATTCTGCATTACCCCGTTTTTCTAGCATTGAACCTGCTCACGTTTTTCCTGCTGTCAAACATGTGCTCACCGAGTACCGCCAAACAGTTGAAAACCTCCTGAATGCAACCACCCACTATACATGGGATAACCTGTGTCAGCCGTTAGAAGAAGCGAGTGATAAGCTGTCTCGCGTTTGGTCACCAGTGAGCCATCTGCATTCCGTGAAAAATAGCCCTGAACTGCGCGAAGCTTACGAGCAATGTTTACCACTATTGTCTGAATTCAGTACGTGGATGGGCCAGCATGAGCCCTTATACCAAGCGTATAAATCCTTAAAAGAAAGTGCTGAGTTTAATTCACTTAGCCAATCACAACGTAAATCTATCGAAAACACCTTACGTGATTTCGAATTATCAGGTATCGGCTTACCTGCTGAAAAACAGCAACGTTACGGTGAAATTGTTGCACGTTTGTCGGAGATCGCATCTAAATTCGGCAATAATGTGCTTGATGCCACCATGGGGTGGACTAAACTCATTAAAGATGAAAAAGAATTAGCGGGTATGCCAGAAAGCGCCATTGCCGCCGCAAAAGCCATGGCGGAAGCCAAAGGCGAAGAAGGCTACCTCTTAACTCTCGACATGCCAAGCTACCTGCCTGTCATGACCTACGCGGATAACGCAGAACTGCGCCGTGAAATGAGCCATGCATACAGTACTCGCGCCTCAGACCAAGGACCAAATGCGGGCAAATGGGATAATAGCGAGCTTATCGATGAGTTAATGGCGTTACGCCACGAGCTTGCCCAACTGCTTGGCTTCAAAAATTACGCAGATAAATCCCTAGCAACAAAAATGGCAGAATCACCAGAGCAAGTTTTAGGCTTCCTCAATGACTTAGCCGATCGCGCCCACCAGCAAGGTAAAGACGAACTGGCTGAGCTCACCGCTTTTGCTAAAGAACATTATGGCATTGAGTCTTTAGAATCGTGGGATCTAGCGTATTATAGCGAGAAACAAAAACAGCATAAATTCTCATTAAGTGATGAGCAATTACGCCCTTATTTCCCTGAACAACGCGTTCTAAATGGTTTGTTCGAAGTTGTTCACCGAATCTATGGTTTAACCGCCAAAGAACGTAATGACGTCGAAACATGGCATAAAGATGTGCGTTTCTTCGAACTGTATGATGATACTAATACCCTGCGTGGTAGCTTCTACCTTGACCTCTATGCACGTGAACACAAACGTGGCGGAGCTTGGATGGACGATTGTGTTGGCCGTATGGTGCATAAAGATGGTTCACTGCAAAACCCAGTGGCTTACCTGACATGTAACTTTAACCAGCCATTAGGCGATAAACCCGCTCTCTTCACCCATGATGAAGTCATCACCCTGTTCCATGAATTTGGTCACGGCTTGCACCATATGTTGACGCAAATCGATGTCGCTGATGTCGCAGGGATCAATGGTGTGCCTTGGGATGCCGTCGAATTACCAAGTCAATTTATGGAAAACTGGTGTTGGGAGCCTGAAGCGCTGGAATTTATATCTGGCCACTATGAAACTGGCGAACCATTACCAGCCGAAATGTTAAGTAGCATGTTAGCCGCGAAAAATTACCAATCCGCAATGTTTGTCCTGCGCCAATTAGAGTTTGGTCTGTTTGATTTCACCTTACACGCAGAGTATGACCCTGCAAAAGGTGCGCAAGTCATGCCGACGCTATATGCGATTAAAGATAAAGTCGCGGTGGTACCTTCACCGAAATGGGCTCGCTTCCCACATGCCTTTAGCCATATTTTTGCAGGCGGTTACGCAGCAGGTTACTACAGCTATTTATGGGCTGATGTACTCGCAGCAGATGCTTACTCACGCTTTAGTGAAGAAGGCATTTTTAACCGCCAAACAGGCCAATCGTTCCTCGACAATATTTTAAGTCGTGGCGGCTCTGAAGAGCCAATGGCGTTGTTTGAGCGTTTCCGTGGCCGTAAACCAGAACTTGATGCGATGTTGAAGAGCTACGGTATTCATGGCTAATCACATTAAGATCCAGTTGATCTGTGAAGAGGGTGCCGATCAAGGCACCCTTTCTCAACTTTCTGAAAAATGGCAGCTTTCCCATACACCAGATGCCACTATGGCACTGGTGCTTACCCCCGAAAATTTGCAGCTCCGCAAACTTGATGAACCCAAACTCGGTGGTATTTTTGTCGATTTTGTTTCGGGAGCAATGGCTCATCGCCGAAAATTTGGCGGTGGACGTGGTGAAGCAGTCGCAAAAGCGGTTGGGATTAAAAAAGAGTATTTGCCTGATGTAATTGATGCCACCGCAGGGTTAGGCCGAGACGCCTTTGTGCTCGCCGCTCTTGGTTGTCACGTTCGAATGTTAGAGCGTCACCCTGTGGTTGCGGCATTGCTGGACGATGGCTTACAACGTGGTTATCAAGATGCCGAAATCGGCCCGTGGCTACAAAAACGTATGTCCTTGATCCACACATCAAGTATAACCGCATTGAGTGAAATCACTCCTGCACCAGATGTTATCTATCTTGACCCGATGTATCCACATCGGCAAAAAAGTGCGTTAGTTAAGAAAGAGATGCGGGTATTTCAGTCGTTGGTGGGAGCAGATGATGATGCAGATGCATTATTAGCGCCTGCAATTGCCTTGGCAAAACGCCGTGTAGTGGTCAAACGCCCTGACTATGCAGAGCCCCTTGCGGGACAAAAAGCACCGTCAGCGGTTACAACAAAAAGCCATCGATTCGATATCTATCCGTGCATTAAAAATAACGATTAAACGTAACGGCGAAGGGCGTATGTACAGGTGAATTATCAGTATGATACAACCGCCCTTTCGCGTACGTTTTTTTGTCAGAGGATTACAACACACCCTGCCCAAGCATTGCATCAGCGACTTTTACAAAGCCCGCGATGTTCGCACCTTGAACATAGTTGGTTTGTTTTCCTTCACCACCAAACTCAACACAGTGGTGATGGATATCCAACATGATGTGGTGTAAGCGCGCATCGACCTTCTCTGCTTTCCAGCCAAGACGAGCCGCATTCTGCGCCATTTCCAAACCTGATGTTGCCACACCGCCTGCGTTAGCAGCTTTACCTGGAGCAAACAACACGCCAGCTTCAAGGAACAGCTCTGTTGCAGGGATCGTCGTTGGCATGTTTGCGCCTTCTGCGACCGCTTTAACGCCATTTTTGATTAACACTTTCGCTGCTTCAACATCCAGCTCATTTTGTGTTGCACATGGCAATGCGATATCAACAGGGACATTCCATGGTTGCTGACCCGCTAAGTAAGTTAAACCAAACTCTTTCGCGTATTCTTCAACACGGCCATAATTGTTTTTGATTTCTTCTAAGCGTGCGAGTTTTTCTGCAGTGAAGCCAGCCTCATCAACTACCGTACCGCTAGAATCCGATGCAGTAACCACTTTCGCACCCAGTTCCATACATTTTTCAATGGTGTACTGTGCCACGTTACCTGAACCAGAGACCGCAACTCGCATACCATCAAAGCTTAAACCATGGCGCTGTAACATTGCATTAGTGAAGTACACTAAACCGTAACCCGTTGCTTCAGGGCGAATTAAGCTACCACCAAAAGACAAGCCTTTCCCTGTAAATACACAAGAGGTGTCGTTAGACAGCTTTTTCATCATACCCGTCATAAAGCCAACTTCACGCGCACCCACACCAATATCGCCTGCAGGTACGTCAGTGTTTGAACCAATATGGCGATACAGTTCCGTCATCAATGCTTGGCAGAAACGCATGACTTCACCCGTGCTTTTTCCTTTCGGATCAAAGTCTGAACCGCCTTTACCACCGCCCATTGGTAAGGTAGTTAGTGCGTTTTTCAGTGTTTGTTCGAAGCCTAAGAATTTCAGAATGGATAAATTAACAGATGGGTGGAAACGCATACCGCCTTTGAATGGACCGATGGCTGAGCTAAATTGCACACGCCATGCGCGGTTAACTTGGACCTTGCCTTGGTCATCCATCCAACATACGCGAAATTGGATAACCCTTTCAGGTTCAACAAAGCGCTCAAGCAGTGCTTGGTCACGGTACTTTGCATTTTGCTCAAGGAAAGGCCAAAGGGAAGTGAATACTTCACGCACAGCTTGTAAAAACTCTGGCTGTGAAGGGTCTCTTTTTTGGACAGACTCCAAGAATGAAGATAGTGATTGTGTCATCTATGTCTTCCTTTTTAACATGTGGTTGTTGTGATGTGCCTCACTCTTTCTTGTCATTATTTTTAGGAAATGTGAGGTTGATTTGTGTTTTGCCTATTGAATATATCATTAGTTTGTATTCTAAATTCAAGGTTTTTTTTCACTATAATGCAAAAAAAATTGCTTGACCTGCCAATATCTACCCTAAATGTCATATTTTGACACAAAAAAAACGCCTGCATAAGCAAGCGTTTTTAGTGAATAATATTTCAAACAAGAGAGAATAGATTACTCTTCATCGTCATTTAACGGAACAATCAACATATCCACATGAACTGTATTGATTAACTGACGTGCGGATGACATCAGTTTGCTCCAAAAGTCTTGGTGATGACCACAGACCACTAAGTCCATGTCGTATTTTTTAATGGCATCAACCAGTACTTGACCAAGATCGCCGCTACCACTCAGCGTTTCTTGAATATCATAGCCCGCACCTGCAGATAAATCTTTCAGCGCATTACGCGTCTCATCAGTGATACGCTGCTGCATATCACCCAAATTGACATCAATAAGTCCGGTGTACAGGTCTGAATAGTTAACATCAACATGGATCATGGATACTTTGGCACCGTAAGGTTTTGCCATAGAGACAGCCTTATCCAGTAATACTTTACTTTCAGGTGATAAATCTACCGCAACAAGAATATGTTTGTAAGCCATAAGTAAACTCCTTCCGAATGCTGATTAATCCAGTGGTTATGCCTTCACCACATCTTAATAATACTATACCTGCTAACTGTGATAATTAAGTGTTGCACTGATCACATCTAAGCAGATTAACCTTAAAACCATAAGTGTATATAACATTTTATAAAACAATAACATCATTCCTTCAATATTAATATATTCACCTAAGTAATTCGAGTTATGGCTACACTTCCACAGACAAGAAACAACATAATTTCACACTAAAGTGTGATATCCAATGATAAGCAGCAATGAAGTATTTTTTTCAATATAAACAAAAAGTAATCAAAAATTTGCAGGGATTGCACTTTTTTTAAACAATAATTTATCCTACAATGAAATGACTGAGTATAAATAAAATATCTTGCTGTATTTCCTTTTTGACAAGTGCTGTGAGCTGGGTTTCTAAGGAGGGGATTATGTTCAGTATGATTGCTTTATTTTGGGCACTCTGCATTTTATGCATTTTGAATATGATGCGTTATTTTTCGTCCATTCGTGTTTTATTATCTATTTTGCGGGATTCCGATCCGTTACTCTACCAATCCGTTGATGGGAATGGTTTTTTCACCACCCATGGTCAACTGAACAAACAACTTCGGCTTGTCCGATATATCAATAGCAAACAGTATCTTGAGCACTATGACCCTGAAGTCATTGCGCGTTGTGAACGAATCCGTAAACAATTTATGACAATAAGCCGGCTCAGTATTCTTGTTGTCGTGAGCTTAGTTTATCTTTTAATGACGGGTTAACCCGCTTTCTTGACGTAAAAAAATAGTGATGACCTTACGATCATCACTATTTTGTATTCTTATATCACTGTGTTCATGTCACTTTCGACGGCTTCACAACAGTGAAGCCAAGTGAAGTGCTGTTAGATAAACAGCAGAGATAACCAGTACAACCCACCAGATAAAACAATCGAGACAGGTAAAGTCAGTAACCACGCTAACGCAATACTTTTGATTGTTTTAGTTTGTACACCGCCACCATCAACAACCATGGTTCCCGCAACAGCGGAAGATAAAACTTGGGTTGTTGAAACAGGCATACCCGTATAACTCGCCACACCAATTGACACTGCCGCAGTCACCTGCGCAGAAACACCTTGTGCGTAGGTCATGCCTTTCTTACCAATCTTCTCACCAATCGTGACTGCAACACGCTGCCAACCAAACATGGTGCCTAAAGACAGGGCTAAAGCAACCGCAATGATGATCCACAGAGGTGCATACTCAACAGTATACAGCAGGTCATTACTGAGTTTTTTCAGTAAACTTGCATCTTTCGAGCTCGTCTCTGGTAATTTAGCTACCGCATTCGCTGTATCAGAGATACACATCAATAAACGGCGCGCATGGTTACGCTGGTCAGGCGTTAGCTCTTCGTAGCTCTGAATGCCGTTTAGCATCGTCTGAGCTTGATTTAAAATTGCACCTGTACGTGAACTATCGCAATGGAATTCGCCACCAGGCTCATTACTACTTTCAGCAACTGCAGGGGCATTTTCTATCGCGTGGTTTAACGCAGGTTTATGTGTTTCATAGTATTGTTGCAGGTGGACTACAGCATCATGAGTTCTCGCGATATCATAACCGTTCGAGTTCATATTCATGACGAAACCAGCTGGCGCAACACCAATCAGCACAAGCATGATAAGACCGATACCTTTCTGCCCATCGTTCGCACCGTGCGAGAAACTGACGCCAACCGCGGATAAAATCAGCGCGGTACGGGTCCAGAATGGCGGCTTACGCTTACCATCCTTTTTCTCACGTTCTGCAGGTGTTAAGTGAATACGGCGACGTTTCTTTGTTCCGCTCCAATAACGGCGTAAAAAGAAAATCATCAAACCGGCAATCACGAAACCAATCGCTGGAGAAAGAATTAACGACATGAAAATACTGATCATTTTCGGTATATTCAGAGCGTCAACCACTGATGAGTCTGTCACTATCGCATTGGTTAAACCTACCCCGATAATGGCACCAATCAGTGTGTGGGAACTGGATGCAGGGATACCGAGGTACCACGTTCCAAGGTTCCAAATAATTGCAGCCAGTAGCAATGAGAAAACCATTGCAAGGCCGTGAGCAGAGCTCACATTAAGCAAGAGGTCTGTTGGTAAGAGGTGGACAATCGCGTAGGCAACGCTCAACCCTCCCAGCAAGACACCAAAAAAGTTAAAAACCCCTGCCATGACAACTGCGAACTGTGCCCGCATTGCTCTGGTATAAATAACCGTTGCTACCGCGTTAGCGGTGTCATGGAAGCCATTTATAGCCTCATAGACCAGCACAAATAACAGTGCTAGAACTAATAATAGACCTGTATGAAATTCTAAACCTGTAAAAAGATGTAGCATAGACGTTAAGCCATTATATGTTGGACATGAACGCGGCGCATTATCAGTGACAAACGCTGGCGGTGGAAGCAAAATCTAACCTTTTTTTGATTTAACTACCCATCAAAAAAGTACCTCATAGCAATTACCCCATAAATATCAATGCATTAGCTAAAACAAACTTATTCTGAATTTTTGAAACTTTTTTAACGATTTTTCCCGAAAATAAAAGTTATTTGCTCTTTTTGCGCGAATTTTTCTAATTATAATACGTCTTACACACTTTTCATCCGATCTCGCTCGAACCTTTACATTACAACCACCGCAAGATGACGTAAAATACCCATACTCATAATTTAATTGTGCTAAAAATCAAATAGCTATAGAGAAAGCCATTGTGAAAAATATCGACGTTATTATTTTAGGTGCAGGTGCCGCGGGTCTATTTTGTGCCTCACTCGCAGGTAAACGCGGACTCAACATACTTGTCCTTGATAACGGCAAAAAATTAGGCAGAAAAATATTGATGTCCGGAGGCGGACGCTGCAATTTCACGAATATGTACGCTGAGCACAGCAACTATCTTTCCACGAACCCACATTTTTGTAAGTCAGCACTTGCTCGCTATACACAATGGGATTTTATCGGGTTAGTTTCCAAATATAATATTCCTTATCATGAAAAAACCTTAGGGCAGCTTTTTTGCGACAATAGTGCGCAAGATATTGTCGATATGCTGCAAAATGAGTGTAATTTACCGAATATTTCGATCAAACTTCGCAGTGAAGTCACCGAGGTCGAAAAAACGCCAGAGGGCTTTCTCGTCACCGTGAATGGAAGCCAAGTAAGTGCTCGCTCACTAGTTGTAGCAACGGGTGGGTTATCGATGCCAGGTCTTGGTGCCACACCATTCGGCTACCGCTTAGCAGAACAATTTGGCCACTCGATTATTCCAACCCGTGCAGGCCTTGTCCCATTTACACTGCACAAGCCCCTTTTAGAAGCGCTGCAAGTGCTATCAGGGATCTCTGTCGCGGCAACTGTGACAGCGGCTGACGGAACGCTATTTAAAGAAAATATCCTCTTTACTCATCGCGGCCTCTCTGGCCCTGCTATCTTGCAGATTTCTAACTATTGGAACCCTGGAGAGTATGTAAGTATTAACTTACTTCCGACCCTTTCGCTCAGCGATTTTTTAATGGAAGAAAAACAAGAGCACCCGAATCAATCTTTAAAAAACACCCTCGCAAAATTATTACCTAAGCGGTTAATCGAAATCATGCAAGCGCAAGGGCAAATCCCTGAATGCGCCCTAAAGCAATTGAACCACCCACAAGTTGAAGCGCTGCATAACACACTACATGCTTGGCAAGTTCAACCTAATGGGACTGAGGGCTACCGTACAGCTGAAGTCACTCTAGGTGGTGTTGATACCCATGAAATATCATCAAAAACAATGGGTTCACTGAAAACAGAAGGGTTGTATTTTATCGGTGAAGTTGTGGATGTGACAGGTTGGTTAGGCGGTTATAACTTCCAATGGGCATGGAGCTCTGCGGCAGCTTGCGCAGAAAGCCTGCCAGTTAACCATAAATAATTTAAGGTTAATAGTTATCCGCAATGTTTTGTTGTTAACATCTTTTTAGGAAAAATCCCTTAATCCATTGAAAAATAATGGTTAATATTTAACTTCATAGAAATCATATAATTGCAGTATTAATTATAAGATATATTATTTTGGTTAAAAATAATGCTTTACAAACGATAGTGATAAGCATTATCATTATCATCACTTCCTCGATAAGGTTACTTAGTCACTTATTGTTGGGAGTACGACATTGCTCACATTGCTTCCAGTGTTTACTTTAGCCAGCCTTGTGCTGGCTATTTTTTTATCTGCATCAATTGGTTAATTGACTAAAACTCCCCCCGTCCCTTTCTCCATCCATTTTCTTAACTTATCTCAAATACACTTATTCAAATTTTTTGGATCCTATGGTTAATGGCGGCTACTTTTCTCTCTTAGCGAAACGGTTAAACTGTTTGCAATTGATTTAGAGAGAAGTTCAACCACGGTTGGGTATCCAACTAGGAGATAACACAATGATCTATTTACGCAAAGCAAATGAACGTGGTCATGCTAACCATGGTTGGCTTGATAGCTGGCACACTTTCTCATTCTCTAGCTATTATGATGAAAAATTTATGGGTTTTTCAGCTCTGAGAGTGATTAACGAAGACTTTATTGCCGCAGGCCAAGGCTTTGGTACTCATCCCCATAAAGACATGGAGATTTTGACCTATGTGCTTAATGGTGCCGTCGAGCACAAAGATAGCATGGGCAATATGGAGCAAATTCCAGCGGGTGAATTCCAAATCATGAGTGCAGGTACGGGCATTCGCCACTCAGAATACAACCCGAACAGTGATAAAGAGCTGCATCTTTACCAAATTTGGATCATTCCTGAGAAAACAGGTATTGAGCCACGTTATGAACAAAAACGCTTTGATTCACTTGATGGTAAACAGTTGGTTCTGTCACCAGACGCCCGTGACGGTTCACTGAAAGTGTATCAAGACATGGAATTATGGCGCTGGGCATTGCCTGCAAACGACGTACAAACCCACGAGATCGCCGAAAAACGAGTGGTGTGGATCCAAGTCGTCAAAGGCACCGTTGAAATTAACGGCCAAAAAGCCTCTACCAGTGATGGTTTAGCGATTTGGGAAGAAGCTCGCTTAGCCATCAAGGCAGATGAAGACAGCGAAATTCTGTTATTCGACCTGCCTTCTGCTGAGTAATCACTAACAAAAAAGGCGCTACAACGTAGCGCCTTTCTCTATAACACAAAACGCATTCGCAAATTACAGTTTTGGACCTGCTTTTACTAAAGCAGCACCTGCTGGCGTGTCTGTGTATTTATCGAAGTTATTCACGAAACGGTTCGCTAAATCCTTCGCCTTCTCATCCCACTGCGCTTTATCTGCATAAGTATTACGTGGGTCGAGGATATTGGTATCCACGCCTGGTAATGCTGTAGGGACTTCTAAATCGAAGACTGGCAGCTTAATGGTATCGGCTTTTTCGATGTCGCCACTTAAGATTGCATCAATGATGGCACGGGTATCTTTAATCGAGATACGTTTACCTGTTCCGTTCCAGCCTGTGTTCACTAAGTATGCTTTTGCACCCGCAGCTTCCATACGTTTAACTAATACTTCCGCGTATTGTGTTGGGTGCAGTGATAAAAATGCTGCGCCGAAACACGCTGAGAACGTAGGAGTTGGTTCAGTAACACCGCGTTCTGTACCTGCTAATTTCGCAGTAAAACCAGACAGGAAGTGATACTGTGTTTGCTCTGGGGTTAAACGAGAAACAGGTGGTAACACACCAAACGCATCTGCCGTCAGAAAGATAACTTTTGTTGCATGACCTGCTTTAGAAACAGGTTTTACAATGTTTTCAATGTGGTAAATCGGGTAAGAAACACGCGTGTTTTCCGTTTTAGAACCATCATTGAAATCAACGGTACCATCTGCCAATACCATCACGTTTTCAAGTAGTGCATCACGCTTGATTGCGCCGTAGATATCTGGCTCAGCTTCTTTAGACAGGTTGATAGTTTTTGCGTAGCAACCGCCTTCAAAGTTGAATACGCCGTCATCGTCCCAACCGTGCTCATCATCACCGATTAACTTACGTTTAGGATCGGTAGACAGCGTAGTTTTACCAGTACCCGATAAACCGAAGAAAATCGCAACGTCGCCTTTTTCGCCTACGTTCGCTGAACAGTGCATTGATGCGATGCCTTTTAATGGCAGCAGGTAGTTCATCATTGAGAACATCCCTTTTTTCATTTCGCCGCCGTACCAAGAGCCACCAATTAACTGCATACGCTCAGTTAAGTTGAACGCCACAAAGTTTTCTGAATTCAAACCTTGTGCTTTCCAGTTCGGGTTCGTACATTTTGCACCGTTCATCACGATAAAATCAGGCTCAAAGCCAACTAACTCTTCATCTGATGGGCGGATGAACATGTTTTTAACGAAGTGCGCCTGCCATGCCACTTCCGTAATAAAACGGACTTTCAGACGTGTATCTGCGTTCGCTCCACAGAATGCATCAATGATAAACAAACGTTTGCCAGACAATTGCTCTGTTACAATGTGTTTTAAATCACTCCACACTTCTTGTGACATTGGCTTATTGTCGTTCTTACCTTTACCTTGGTCTGCCCACCATACAGTATCGCGAGTGACATCATCACGAACGATATATTTATCTTTTGGTGAACGACCCGTAAAGATACCTGTATCTACTGCAACCGCACCTAATGTGGTGACCGTGCCGCGTTCATAACCTTCAAGTCCTGGCTTAGTTTCTTCCGTGAATAATAGCTCGTAACTTGGGTTATAAACCACTTCAGCTACATCATGAATACCGTACTTTTCAAGTTCCTTCAGGGTAATGCTTTTAGCGCTCATTATATTGCTCCTGGTAAACATAACTAATCTGCAGATGATCATAATTCTTTACGACTAATTAACAGCGATAGTTATCAAAGAATTGAAAATGTATAATTTTTTTTAATTCATAATGAGACTTAGAGCACGTAATAATGCTTTAAAATTATAAAAAAAAGGTGCAGAATTGCACCCTTGTCACATAATTAGGTTGCTAAATCGTATCAGTGAAGTTGCTGATTTCGCTCATCATTTAACCCTTCAATATCGGATTCAATAAATACGTAGTGTGAGCCACAAAATTCACATTCCATATCAATTTTTCCATCTTTGTGCAAAATATCGATAACATCTTCCTTTGGCAAAGTTGCTAATGTGCTTTCACAACGTTCCCTTGAGCAGGTGCAACGAAACTCCACAGATTGCGGGTCATATAAAGTGACATCTTCTTCATGATAAAGGCGATGTAAAACCTCTTTGACGCCCAGAGTGCTCAGCTCTTGGCCTTTAATAGTTGCCGTCAGTTGTACGAGGTGATCAAAGAAATCGTGGCTGGTGTCATCAGCGGCAGGTAAAACTTGCAGCAACATCCCACCCGCACTCATTTTGCCATCCACTTCACCCACACGAATAAATAAACGCGTTGGCAGCTGCTCTGATTGGCGGAAGTACGCATCAATACTTTCTTCGATGGAGTTGCCTTCAATCGCTACAATCCCTTGGTAACGTTCACCTTGATTAGGCGTTATCGTGATCACCATAAAGCCATCGCCAATCATTTGGTTCAGTGTGCTACCCGCAACAACGGGGCCATCAACACGCGCAACACCTCGCATTTGTTGTAGGTTATTACCGTTAATAACAGCCATTTTAACTGGGCCATCACCTTGAATTTGAACGGTAATATCACCATCAAATTTCAGTGTTGCTGTTAATAAACTGGTAGCAACAAGCAGTTCGCCCAATAAGCCTTTTACTGCAACAGGGTAGTCATGATTTTCTAAAATCTGCTCGTAGGTCTCATCGACACTAATCATTTCTCCACGAACGGAATGCTGTTCAAACAGAAAACGGTGGAGTTGGTCTTGTTTTGACATAATTTCTCTCTATTGCTCGGGCAGTTGCTCAGGCCATCATTCAGATGACTCATGAGAATTCGTTTGTTTAAATTTTAGCAGAGTTCGTCGCTCTTTTTTATCTGGGCGGCGCTCTGGATGGGGCATGGTTAACGCATTCATTTTGCGCGCTAACGCTATTTTTTCACGATGTTCAATACTTTCGGCGGTTTCACGGTAAAGTAATTGTGCTTCGGGCGCACCTCTACGCTGGCTGCTGATTTCAAGGATCTCAATCGTTCTCTCATCATTCCCCTGCCTCAGCTTCACTAAAGCATGGAGTTCAACGATTTTTCCAGGCTTAGTTCTTTGTCCATTATAATGAACTTTGCCCCCATCAATCATTTCACGCGCCATGGAACGTGTTTTATAAAAACGCGCAGCCCAAAGCCACTTATCGAGGCGAACAGGTTCTATAGACGATTGATTCATGGTGCCTCCTCACTATCAGTCTGAATCAAACTCAATGAGGCTCCCACCATTTCGGGATAATGCTAATGACGATTGGAAGGGTTATTAGCCTCAAAGCATTTATCGTAATATTGAGTGATATTACGTAATCGCTTCTTATTATTCAAAATACGGAACACAATTAGTGAGCCGTTTAGTAATACACAAAAGATAAGAAACAAGATAAAAAACGCACTACAAACATATTGAGAGACGATATCTTCATTCGGCTCTTCATGTAACACGATATGCAAAGTGCCATTAGCATCTGTCGATAATTTAGTCACAATGCCTTCCACACTAAAGGGAGTATTGCTTAACAAATTCGATAAACGGTGGAGCTCTTTCCAACGTTCCAACTGTGATAATTCATTAAAATTAAAAGATGGCCCTATCATTAAATCCACCAGAGGCTTGTTTTCATCACTCACAAACAATACGCCACCTGGGGAAGGACTATTAATTTTACGCACTTCTTTGTCTATTTCTTTTCTGATAAAGTCATATGTGGTGTCTTCAACGATGTTTTCCAAGGCCTCGGCACTTCCTGCTCGTAATAAAACATGCGCACCACTTAATTTCCCCGATGACGCCTTACTCACTAAGGTCGGCCAATCATCTGTACTACCAAGGTTTGTCAGCGCATTTTTGAGTTTTAGGCAAGCGTTCTCATCATGACACAACTTGTTCGTTTCTATAATAATGGCTGAAAAATCAAAGATAATGTTCATCCCTGATTTCATAATATCGCGCTGTAACCTTGGGTTCACGCCAATAGAATTTTTATCAGGATGTAATTGATTTCTAACTATATTGAGCAAAGATATCGATAGATCAGCAATCTCAGACTGCGGCTCTGTCGACACATTGATGTTATTCCAATAGATGCCAGAGCAATCAAATGGGACAAAATTCGCCTGATTAGTGTCATCTAAATTCGGTGGACGATAGCACATCCCCTGCCCCTGTGCTGTTAGGGTATCCCCCACATTGAGCTTATGAGAAACAAGCTCCGTCACTTCCGTTACATTAATTTTTTGTGTTCCGCCAAACCAAGCAAAACCCAACTTAATGGGTAGACTCATAGATTGGTATGAAAACACCAACACAATCACCAATAACGCACCAATAAACATCAGGACATTTTTTTTGTAACGCTTGTAAGGGTAATAACGTTCTTCTTCATGTAAAGAGAGGTACTGCCCATGACGAACAACCTCCCCCGTAGGGTAAAAATCAATATTAACGGGTTTATCTGATTCGTATTTTAAATACTCCTCCCAATGCAGAGGGTAATGTAAATCTGTCCCGCTAACGGAAGCACTCGTGGAATATTTTTTATCTAATTCACCATACAATTCCCAACGCTTCGGCTGCCCATAAATACATTGAATATCTTGGTACTTACGAGGGAACATTTTTGAACGAAAGAGCACTAATGTACCAATAATAAAAATCAGTACTGCACTCGCTAACCCCCATCCTTGCAAAATCCGAATCGAAATTAACGTGAGATAACCCAATACAAAACTTAAACAAATCAACCCTGCGCCTAACCACCCCGTGGAGTTGTGTAGACGATGTTCCTCCGCTGTTTCTTGGCGGACACGTAATAATTCTACATTCTGTTGTCCACGCTCTCGAATAGCCGCTTCAGGTAAGGTCGTAGTCGATGCTGAGTTACCGAGCCATTCATTACTAAAATCTCGAAGTGAATGGCTATTCATTGAAATAATCAATGGCAGATGATCTGTCTCCACAATCTCCATCACATTTTGTCGCTGTAGATATGGCTCCAACTGTGATGGAAGCTGCACTTCAATCGTATCGATAAAATAACGCCAGCTATTCCCTTGCTCCTGGCGTAAATTAAAACGCGTTACCGAATGACAAACTGTACCAATTGTCGAATTTCGCTTAATTTGCCAAGGACTTTGTGAAGAGGAATTCGAAGCTGTAGCGCAATAATTTAAATACTGAGTGATTGTTTGGTAATCTGAATCAATCATTTTGCGAAAGGAAGGTGCGGCTACCGAAGGTATCTGATAGATGCCAGAATGCCGCCCCCGCCTGAAATACAGGAAGGAAGCCATTATAGTTAGGCTAATAACAATTATAGCCGTTATAATGACATGGTTTAACATTGTTTCCCCAACAGAAAATTAATAAGAAAAGCATAGCAATCCTACTGCCTTCTCAAAATAAGCCGATTCCTATTCTATTTATACTTTTTTCTTTAACTTACAATACGTTGTAAAAAAATCTTTATTTATTTATCTGTGCTACATTTGTGCACGAAGCAAGTTAACAATATTTTATCTACTCGATCATCTCTATCATTTTTTTTTGATATAGGTCATAGTGACATAATGATGCCAACATACTGGCAACGCAGAGTAAATTTACCACATAAATAAATGAAACATGCTTTTAGCAAGAGGTTCCACCCATCTTGTTTGGAAATCGTTATGACAGAGCTAAAAAAACCAAAAATCTTGAATATTCAAGATGTTGCTCAATCAAAATTATTCAGTATCCAGTCAGTTGATCTCGAATTTAGCAACGGTGAAAAACGAGTCTATGAAAGAATGCGCCCAGCAAAACGCGAAGCCGTTCTTATTATTCCTATTATTGATGACCACTTAATTCTGATACGCGAATATGCCGTTGGGATTGAAAACTACGAACTCGGTTTCCCTAAAGGGGCTATTGACCCAGGCGAAATTGCGCTAGAAGCAGCACAGCGCGAGCTCAAAGAAGAAGTTGGCTATGGCGCAAACAGCATCATTCAGCTCGCTAAACTGACTATGTCACCATCTTATTTTTCCAGTAAAATGAACATATTAGTAGCACAAGACCTTTATAGCGAAAAGCTTGAAGGCGATGAGCCTGAACCACTGCAACAAGTTAAGTGGCCAATTGCGCGTATGATGGAACTACTGGAACACCCAGACTTCAACGAAGCGAGAAATATTAGCGCACTTTTCTACTTAGAACGTTACTTAAAAAGTAGTAAGTAATACTACTTGTTTTTTGTATTTTATATAAGCCACGTTTTTTTTCTACGCCTATTCTTATCGTTATCAGCTATTTTACACTCATTTAGTGTTTTTGAGCATAAAAAAACACCCCATGTTTTAATAACAATGGGGTGCTTATCACGATATTACTAAACGTATTTTCTTAGAACAACTCTTGGCTCAAACCGCCTTCTGTTGAAATGGTTGTTCCCACTTCTTGTACAGAATACTCTTTAGGCTCAGTCCCTTCGATAAAATATTCACGGCGTGAAGAGCCTAATTTGCCCGTACGACTGTCAATTGACACAGAGATAACCCCTTTCGGCGGTTTCATCATTTTTACTGGAACACCTGTCAGGATGGATTTCATAAAATCATCCCACATTGGCTGAGCACTTTTCGCACCTGCTTCACCTCGGCCGAGTGTCCGTCTATTATCATCAAACCCGATCCACGCTGATGCCACAACATCCGGACCATAACCCGAGAACCAAGCATCTTTTGAACTATTAGTCGTCCCTGTTTTACCACCAATATCTCGGCGTCCACCTAAATCTCTTGCTGCGCGCCAGCCCGTTCCAGACCAGCCTGGTTCACCATAAATATTCGTCATCATCGCATCTCGAATTAAGAACGCAAGCGGCGTACTAATCACATGAGGCGCGTATTGAGGCTCTGAACTCACATTTTCGTCACCCGAGGTTGCCACTTCCATTGTTGGCTCTTGATTCACAACATTATGGCCTGATTGAGTGACTTCTTCTGTAGATTCATCATCAATCCCTTTTATTTCGATGGTACGTTCTGTATCGCCGTAAATGACTGGAATATTAGTACAATCAGGACATGCTAGCTTAGGATTCGCTTCAAAAATCACTTCATCATTGTGATTTTCAATTTTCAAAATATAGTACGGATCAACAAGATACCCGCCATTGACCATAACCGCATAACCACGCACCATTTGCATTGGTGTAAATGATGGCGCACCCAAGGCTAACGCCTCTGTGCGGTTAATATTTTCACGCGGAAAACCAAAACGCATCAAATAATCAGCTGCGTAATCGACCCCCATGGCGCGCATTGCACGAACCATTACCACGTTTTTTGACTGCCCTAACCCTTGACGTAAACGGATTGGACCATCATAGCGTGGAGGCGAGTTCTTCGGCCGCCAGTCAGAGCCAGCCCCCGCATCCCAACGACTAATAGGCACGTCATTCAGCAAAGAAGATAGTGTAAGGCCTTTATCCATTGCCGCAGTATACAAAAAGGGTTTTATATTCGAGCCCACTTGGCGCAGTGATTGTGTCACGCGGTTAAATTCGCTCATATTGAAATCAAAACCGCCGACTAATGCGATAATCGCACCATCATTAGGGTTAAGTGCAACAAAAGCAGCATTTACATCAGGAACTTGCCCCAGCCACCAATTATCTTTCACTTTACGAACCCAAATTTGCTCACCCACTTGAACAACCGCATTCACCGCTCTTGGGGATGCGCCTTGTTGTGTATCAGAAATAAATTTACGCGCCCAGCGTACACCGGTCATCGTAATATCAATTTTTGAGCCATCTGCTAACATAACATTCGCTTCAGAACCCGTTGCGGATAGCACGACCCCAGGCATAAGCGGCCCGTAAACAGGGGATTTCTTCAGCTTTTCAATAATTTTTTCAGCTGCCCATGCCATTTCAGTGGGCTTCCACAGCACTTCTGCTGGGCCACGGTAACCATGGCGAGTATCGTAATCGATCAAGTTATTGCGAACAGCATCAGTTGCAGCTTCCTGATCTTTGCGGATCACCGTGGTATACACTTTGTAACCGTCGGTATACGCATCTTCACCGTATTTATCATACAGCGTTTGGCGAGCCATTTCGGCAAGATAAGGTGCAGAAAAATCAATCTTTGGCGCATGATAAGACGCCACAATTTTTTCGTTTCTCGCTTGCTCATACTGGTCTCTCGTAATGTACTTTTCTTCCAACATACGAGAAAGCACGACATTACGACGATTGACGGCACGATCATAAGAATATAATGGGTTAAATGTTGAGGGTGCTTTTGGTAGCCCTGCAATCATGGCCATTTCGCTCAATGTGAGCTCATCCACTGTTTTCCCGAAATAAACGTAAGCCGCAGCCCCAACGCCATAAGCACGGTTACCCAAATAAATTTTATTTAGGTACAGCTCCATAATCTCATCTTTCGAAAAAAGCTGTTCGATGCGAATCGCTAAGAATGCTTCTTTGGCTTTACGCATTAAGGTTTTTTCGGGGCTTAAATAGAAGTTTCTCGCCAGCTGCTGAGTAATGGTACTCGCACCTTGTGACGCATGACCAGATGACGCCATCACTGATACCGCACGGAAAATACCAATCGGGTCAATACCGTGATGTTCATAAAAACGGCTATCTTCTGTCGCGATAAACGCTTTCACCATTAATGGTGGAATTTCCGCTAATGGGAGTGGAATCCGACGTTTTTCACCGTATTGGGCAATCAACTCGTTATCAGCGCTGTATACCTGCATTGGAATTTGCAGACGAATGTCTTTCATCGTTGCAACATCAGGTAGCTCACCTTCGACATATTTATACATGCCATAAATCGAGGCGGTTCCCAAAAAAATGCAACAGAAAACAAGAATAAAAAAATATTTTACGAACTTCACCGGAAAATTCCCATGCTCGGCTAACAAGAGGGTTTAGATATCACTAACGCATAGTATAAAGCTTATACAGCACAATAGAAAACGTAATTTAACCGTTAATGATAAGGAAATTAACTATGTACACATCAAAATGGAACATTGGGATCGATATCTATCAAAATAAAATTCAATTAGTTGCCACAAAACAACGCCGTAAATACTGGTCTTTATGTGAATGTTGGCAACAGCAACTCCCTTTCGAAATAACTGAGAGTTCAGATCCAGAACAACACCAAATTCTACTGAAAGTTTTAACGCAGTGGCGTCAGAAATTACCGAAAAACTGTACCGTTTCTATCGCCTTGCCCGCTGTTCGTACGTTAAAACAGCAACTGTCATTGCCGAACCAAGTCCATCTGCAACAGCCTGAACTAAGCTGGTATCTGCAATCTCAAGCTAAAAAATGCTTTCCAATGAATGTTCATGAGCTCGCCATTGACTATCGCGTGATCAATCAACACGTTTACCTTAATGGGGCTCGAAAAGCTGATATCACCTTTTGGCAAAACTTATTAACACAAAGTGGGTTTAATTTACTGGCCATTGATGTCGCCCCTGTCGCATTGCGTTATGTTGCTCGCCATTGCCAGTTACCTGATGATGCATGGTTAGTTCATTATAGGCAAGGTGAATGGTTATGGTCAGGGCCCATTAGCCTACCTACAAATTATAATCATGTTCTAGATAATGAAATCACCTCCCTTTCACAGCTTTTACCTCATCTGAACGCAGAAAGTCACGCCTCAACTTTGCCTGTTTACCTCATTACCGATCATCCAAATATAGACCAACCACTCGATATCACAAATCCACAAACCGACCATGACTGCCATGCTCAATGGCAATCATACAGATGGGAATTACGACAAGCCTTTCAACACCATAATCTAAAACTGCCACGCCAATTAGGGGACTTTGTGATCGCAGCTGGGCTGGCGCTACGCCATGGGGATATTTAAGACATGAAAAACACAAATCTATACCAAGTCAATTTTTTACCTTGGCGGCAACAAAAAATAATGAAAAAAAAACGTGAGTTTATTCTTTTCACTAGCGCACTGTGCTGCTCCACACTTACTGCTTGTTGTTTTTTATATATATTTCAACAGATTGATCTTAATAACAAACAAGTTTCACTATATAGCACACAAGAAAAAAGCCAGCAAATCCAGCAATTAAGCCTGAAGATAGCGCATCAACAGGCTCAATTAAACCAGCTAATGGAAAAACAAAACAAATATAAAGTCATCGAACAAAACAACCGTGCACTACTGGTTTTACTGCGTAGCTTACCAACGATAACGCCGTCAAAAAGCTGGCTGACCTCTTTTCAGCTAATTAATGATCAACTTAATATCAAAGCTAATAGCTATGACTTTCAAAATATGGCTCTTTTTAGCCAACAACTGGAAAACCAAAAAAATTTAAGTGAAATTCAATTAAAACAACTCAGCCGAAATCAGCAATTAAATAGTCTGCACATTTCAGCAAAACATCAAGGAGAGGCAAATGAATGAAACATTCCATGCCTTTTGGTATCGCTCTTTTTGGCGACAAACCTTACCCGTTGTTGTCTTTATTGGGTTGTTTCTATTTGCGGGCTATTTTATTTATTGGGAAAAGTCTTCAATACAACTTATTGAATTAGAAAATGAAATAACTCATTTATCTGACTACATTCAAAAGGAAGAACAACGAATTCAACAACTGCCTGCACTCTATCAGTTAGCACAACAAATTGAAAATATTGAAAAACACACTGTGTTTGATAACCGCCCTCTAGCACTATTTTCGCATTTTAATGCACTCATGAGTCAGTCCGCCGTTACACTCAATAAGCTTCAACCTATAAATAACAACGAAGGTTATTTTATGGAAATACAAGGCAGCTTCACCGATATCTATCATTTTATTCAAAAGCTGATTTCCTCGCCCTCTCCCCATAAATGGCACTACTCAGAGGTCACCCTTAACCCGAAAAAAAATTTATTGGTTGCTTCAATGACACTGTCATCAATAATTCATTTAACCACTATCAAGGATGAAAATGGCCATGAATAACACCTTAATCCCCGCTGTAAGGCTAATAACTGTTTTTTTGATATTCATGTTTAGCTCTGCTGTTGCAGAGCAAATTCGCGACCCTTTTGTCCCACTATTGCCAATTGAGGAAAATATTTCCCCTCAAGCCACCAAACATTCTTTACCTTTAGAGACCAATAACGAGGTTTGGATTGAGAAAATTTTCAAATTAGTCTCAATAAAAGCGCAAGAGGTTCACCAATTACTAAAACAGCCCGAGATAGCTTTATTGTCAAAAAACGCAACCATTCATCACGAAGCGACAACAAATAGCGTGATCATCAAAGATAGCCAAGAACGCCTCACACTCATTGAAGAATGGATAAAACAAAAAGATTTACCTCAACAACAAGTTCAGATCACCGCGCATATTATTAGCAGTAGTAAAACGGCACTACAGGAGTTAGGCCTTGAATGGGGATTACTTGCAGGCAATACAACACACAGCCGGCTTAATCGCTATAATCGCTACCACTTTGCACCTGGGCAATTTTCATTTAACGTCTTAAAACTAAGCGAAGGTTTACTTGAAATGAAGCTCAATGCGTTAGAAAAAGAAAATTTATTATCTATTATTGCCAGCCCACGTCTCATGGCTTCACACCAAAAAGCCGCTAGCATCCAGCAAGGCACCGAAATCCCTTATGTCACCAGTAGTGAAAAGAAGACCCATGTACAATTTAAGGATGCTGTCTTAGGTATGGATGTAACACCCACGATTATCCGTGATGAAAAAGTAGAGTTGAACCTAAAAATTAGCCATAACTCGCCAGATACCGCGCTCACTAGCAGTCAAAATCACCATTTAGCGATAAACAAACAAGAAATCGCCACCTCAGTCACCATTAAAAATAATGAAACCCTAATATTGGGTGGAATTTTTCAGCAAAAACAAGAAACAACACAAACGGGTCTGCCCTTCCTTTCTCATGTCCCTCTTTTAGGAGCATTGTTTACAAATAGCGCAGAACATATCGACAGACGGGTTCTTGTCGTTTTTATTACACCAAAACTTATCAATATTTAGTATGAGTAAAATAACATCTATACTTCAATTAGTTGAATAGACAATAAGTCAAAGTACACAAAAAAAAACTTTTTTTATGCCATAAACCTACCGGATAAATTTGACGCTGACGTCGTTTTAGCATACAAGGTTATCCATTGAATGTTCTAACTATCCTTAGATTAAAGAACAAGCTGTCAGTCGCTTATAAAACAGCCACAATAATTTTGCTCTACAATTAACAGAAATTATATGCACCTAATGGTATTCTAAATCTGTTAAAGACCATGCTAAACAATGCATTAGGCAATAACGACGGCTCAAATATAGAAACCTGTAATTGAAAATGTGGCACTTTGTTCGCTTAGTGCCACATTTATATAGTTGCAATCCTAGTTGATGTGTTGAGATAATTTTCCTATCTGATCTCACATCATCACTAATGAGGTTTCAGTTTAGGTCCCGCTGCTAATTTTTTATTGGCGGGGCGGGTTCATTAACGAATAATCGTAGTAATACCAAAAAACATGGCAGAGAAACGCAATATCTTTCTGGTTGGACCGATGGGCGCTGGCAAAAGCACTATTGGCCGTCAGTTGGCACAACAGCTTAATATGGAGTTTTTCGACTCTGATCACGAGATAGAAAAACGCACCGGCGCGGATGTCGGCTGGGTATTCGACCTTGAAGGCGAAGAAGGCTTTCGTGATCGCGAAGAAAAAATCATCAATGAACTCACAGAGAAACAAGGCATTGTATTAGCGACAGGTGGCGGTTCTGTTAAGTCTAAAGAAACCCGTAACCGTTTATCCGCTCGCGGTGTCGTTGTCTATCTCGAAACCACAATTGAGAAGCAACTTTCTCGTACACAACGTGATAAAAAACGACCACTGCTACAGGTTGATGAACCTGCGCGTGAAGTACTCGAGAAATTGGCTGACGAACGCAACCCTATGTATGAAGAAATCGCAGATATTACTATTCATACGGATGAACAAAGCGCCAAAGTCGTTGCTAGCCAAATCATCGAAATGTTAGAAAAAAACTAATTTATCATCGTGTTATTTTGTCAGTAATGAATTCAAGGTAGAACAAGATGGAAAAGGTCACCGTTACGCTGGACGAACGCAGTTATCCAATCAATATTGCCCCTGGGTTATATAACCAAACAGGTGCATTTTGGCCATTAGCTGCAGGTCAACGAGCAATGATAGTGACAAATGAAACACTGGCACCCATTTATCTTGAGAAGATAAAACGTGTTCTAGAGGCTTCTGGTGTCAAAGTGGATTCCATCACCCTACCCGATGGCGAACAGTATAAATCATTGTTTATTATGAATGATGTATTTACTGCATTACTGGAAAAACACCATAACCGCGATACTACCCTCATCGCTCTTGGTGGGGGCGTTATCGGTGATTTGACAGGTTTCGCTGCTGCAAGCTATCAACGTGGTGTTCGCTTTATTCAGGTTCCAACGACATTGCTATCTCAAGTAGATTCTTCTGTCGGCGGTAAAACCGCAGTCAATCATCCATTAGGGAAAAATATGATTGGGGCATTTTACCAGCCTGCCTCTGTTGTCATCGACCTCGATTGCTTAAAAACACTCACACCAAGAGAGCTAGCTTCTGGCCTCGCTGAAGTCATTAAATATGGCATCATCCTTGATGGTGAATTTTTCACTTGGTTGGAAAACAATATTGATTCACTGGTTGCTCTGGATAACCAAGCAATGGCTTACTGTATCCGCCGTTGCTGTGAACTCAAAGCACAAGTTGTGGCTGCCGATGAAAAAGAAACCAGTGGCCTTAGAGCATTACTTAACCTAGGCCATACCTTCGGCCATGCTATCGAAGCACATATGGGGTACGGTGTCTGGTTACATGGTGAAGCCGTCGCTGCGGGAATGGTCATGGCGGCTAAAACCGCTGAATTGATTGGCCAATTAACGCCAGCACAAACACAACGCGTTATTACACTGTTAGAACGCGCCTCACTCCCAGTCAAAGGCCCTTCACAAATGAAGCCGGATGATTACCTACCGCATATGATGCGTGATAAAAAAGTGATGGGGGGAAAATTACACTTAATCCTACCAACCACTATCGGGCACTCAGAAATGCGTTCAGATCTTGATTCGCAAACGGTAATTGCCGCAATAACATCCTGTACACCATAAAATTATGACAAAATGGCCTTGTGCATCGCCAAAAACAAAGAAAATGCCTAATTTATACTGGTGTTTTAAAATGTTACTGGTAGATGCAGTTCAAAGTCGTTAAATTATACGGTATGCCTACGCCTCTACACGAACTTCAAAAAAGCATACAAAAAATACCATTCGGGTTAGTATGGTATCGTGAAAGAATCTATGCTTTAAAAGTGAGCAATAAAGCTCTATTTGGTCGTTATAGGTTGTACTGATAAGAGACATTTTATCTCTACTATGGGCAAATTTTATTCGGGAGAGGAAAATGGACGAATTTAAACCAGATAACCAGCCACAAGGTCAAAATGACCTTAGGCCAGATACATCAGATAGGCCAACAGGGCGTTCTCGTCAATCGACGGCTGTAAAACCAAAAATTGCCTTATCACGCCAGCACATCATGATTGGTGTCGGTGTACTTGTTTTATTACTACTGATTATTGCCATCAGTTCTGCATTAAAAGCCCCGACAGAACACGAACGTCAGCAAACAACCAGTAATAATAGTGGGCAAAACATTGATTTATCGGGTTCTTCCTCGTTGACTAATTCTCAAGGTCAAACCCAGCAAGGACAAGCCCAAGAAATTACGGGTTCACAAATCACACCAACCCCAACCCAAGGTGAGCGCCAAACGCAGCCAAATGGTTTAGGTGAGCGAATCGAAATTCCAGGTGATGTTGTTGACGCCTTAAACCAAGGCCAGGTCTCTACACCAGACACAACGCAGCCACAGAATGTGACACCACTGAACCCACCTGTTATGAAGCCTGTTGAGCAACAGCCAACGGTAAAACCTGTGGCACCAGAAAGAACACCGCCTAAAACGGTAGAGCCGAAACAACCAACTCAACCGAAGCAACCTACAAAAGCCGCTGCAACGACCAATAATCAAAGCAGTAATGTTATGTCTGCACCTGCTGGAAGCTATACGCTTCAATTAAGTAGCGCCAGCCGTTCAGACACATTGGAAGCTTTTGCAAAAGAAAACAAACTTGCCAACTACAAAGTTTATAAAACTATTCGTAATGGGCAAACTTGGTATGTTCTTATTCACGGTAACTATAACTCAGTCACTGACGCAAAAAATGCAATAGGGACATTACCTGCTGCTGTTCAAGCGAAAAAACCGTGGGTGAGAAATATGAAACAAGTCAAACAGGATCAAAAATAACAACGTTTTCCCCCGGGCGCATTATGTTGTCCTGACAGAGTAGAAATGCAGTTACTCTAAACGATTGTAATAATAAGACGGCATGAAAAAAAAACGCGCTTTTTTAAAATGGGCTGGGGGTAAATACCCCCTAGTGGAAGAAATTAAAAAACACCTTCCACTAGGCGATTGCTTAATTGAGCCTTTTGTTGGTGCAGGGTCAGTGTTTTTGAATACCAGTTATAATTCATACATACTGGCAGACATTAACAGTGACCTCATCAATCTCTATAATACAGTTAAACACCGAACTGACTTTTTTATTGAAGAAGCCCAGCGCATCTTCACACCTGAATTTAATACCTCAGAACAGTATTATTTGATGCGCGAAGCGTTTAATAACTCCGATGATACGGAAAAGCGCAGCGTGCTTTTTTTATACTTAAATCGCCACTGTTATAATGGTTTGTGCCGTTATAATTCAAAGGGTGAATTTAACGTGCCTTTTGGCCGCTATAAAAAACCCTACTTCCCCAAAGAAGAACTTTTGTGGTTTGCCGAAAAAGCGCAACAAGCCACCTTTATCACCCAGCACTATGGTGAAACCTTGTTAAATGCAAGGGAGGGCTCCGTCATATATTGCGATCCCCCTTATGCACCACTGTCTGAGACCGCTAATTTTACGGCTTACCACACCAATTCATTTAGTGCGCTAGAACAACAAAATTTGGCGATTTTGGCACATAAACTATCAACAGAAAGCAAAATCCCTGTGTTGATATCAAATCATGATACCCCCTCAACCAGAGAGTGGTATCATCAAGCTCAATTGCATATTGTTAAAGTACGTCGCACCATTAGTAGAAATATATTAAACCGTAGTAAAGTCAATGAATTACTGGCTTTATATACGAATGAACTTAATAGCCTTTCTCCTAGAAAAACGAATAAGAAAAAAACGCAACAACCTGTACCTAGCGCTGAATGGCTCTCAGATAACGACTAATACTCGGAGACAATAATGAAAAACTTCCTCATTGCCCCATCTATTTTATCTGCTGACTTTGCCCGTTTAGGCGAAGATACCGCCAAGGTTCTCGCGGCAGGTGCAGATATCGTGCATTTTGATGTTATGGATAACCATTATGTTCCTAATCTGACTTTTGGTGCGCCGATTTGTAAGGCATTGCGTGATTACGGTATTACCGCACCAATTGATGTGCATTTGATGGTAAAACCTGTCGACAGAATCATTCCTGATTTCGCAAAAGCAGGAGCAACACACATTAGCTTTCACCCTGAAGCCAGCGATCACGTTGACCGTTCATTGCAATTAATCAGAGAAAGCGGCTGTACAGCGGGCCTGGTATTTAATCCAGCAACCCCTCTGAGCTACCTTGATTATGTAATGGACAAAGTAGACATGATTTTACTGATGTCGGTTAACCCGGGCTTTGGTGGCCAATCCTTTATCCCACAAACCCTCAATAAATTGCGCCAAGTCCGTAAATTAATTGATGAAAGTGGTTATGATATTCGTTTGGAAGTCGATGGCGGAGTGAAAGTGAATAATATCGCAGAGATTGCCGCAGCGGGTGCCGACACGTTTGTCGCAGGCTCGGCTATTTTCGATCAACCAGATTACAAAACCGTTATCGATGCAATGCGTGTTGAATTACAAAAGGTATCTCAATGACTCAAGTTGTATTAGAGAATATCAAAGCCGTTGCTTTCGATTTAGATGGAACCCTTGTTGACAGTGCAGGTGGCTTAGCAGAAGCCATCGACAACATGCTAAACGATTTTGGTTTCCCCCCTGCGGGCAAAGAACGCGTCTCAGTTTGGGTTGGTAATGGTGTCGATGTCTTAGTTGAACGGGCGCTCACTTGGGCTAATGCCACCATCACCCCTGATTTGCAAAAACAAGCTCGCCAAAGCTTTGATAAATATTATGCCGTGTCTGTCACAACAGGCAGCGAGTTGTTTCCTGAAGTCAGAGAAACGCTCGAACAGTTGGCAAAACATGGGCTACCAATGGGAATTGTGACAAACAAAGCAACTCCCTTCATTGCCCCACTGCTAAAAAAACTGAATATCGACCACTATTTCTCCCTTGTGCTAGGCAGCGATGATGTTAAAGCCTTAAAACCGCACCCTGCTCCCCTTTATTTAACAATGGGGATTTTCGGTTTACGCAAAGAAGAATTGCTTTTTGTCGGTGATTCCCGTAATGATATTATCGCAGCGCGAAACGCTGAATGCCCGTGTGTCGGTCTGACCTACGGTTATAACTATGGTGAATCTATTGCATTGACTGAACCTGACTGCGTGTTAACCCATTTTTCAGGCCTATTACCTGCAATCGGTTTATCTGAAATAAAATAAGCAAGGACATAATTTAAAATGAGCACTCCCACTGAAAAACTAAAGCAATCCCAGAAACCTATCGTATTCAGCGGCGCACAGCCTTCCGGTGAATTAACCATCGGTAACTACATGGGTGCATTACGTCAGTGGGTACAGATGCAAGATGATTTTGACTGCATTTACTGTATCGTTGACCAACACGCAATCACCGTTCGCCAAGACCCAGTCGAACTGCGTAAAAGAACCCTCGATACCCTTGCGCTCTATTTAGCCTGTGGCATTGACCCGAAAAAAAGTACTATTTTCGTACAGTCCCATGTGCCACAACATGCACAGCTCAGCTGGGCACTGAATTGCTACACTTATTTCGGCGAATTAAGCCGTATGACGCAGTTCAAAGACAAATCAGCGCGCCATGCCGAAAACATCAACGCAGGTTTATTTGATTACCCCGTATTGATGGCGGCGGACATTTTGATTTACCAAACTAATCAAGTACCTGTTGGTATCGACCAGAAACAGCACCTCGAACTGAGCCGCGATATCGCACAGCGTTTCAATGCCATTTATGGTGATATTTTCACAGTTCCAGATCCATTCATCCCAACAGGTGGCGGTGCACGTGTCATGGCACTGCAAGATCCCACCAAGAAAATGTCCAAGTCTGATGACAACCGCAATAACGTCATTGCACTACTTGAAGACCCAAAATCGGTTGTGAAGAAAATCAAACGTGCCATGACAGACTCTGAAGAGCCGCCTCGCATTCGTTATGATTTAGAAAACAAACCTGGTGTTTCCAACTTGCTGGATATCATGGCTGGTGTGACAGGTAAGAAAATTGCAGAATTAGAGGCAGAATTTGAAGGTCAAATGTACGGTCATCTTAAAGGTGCCGTTGCAGAAGCGGTATCTGAGATGCTGACAGGCTTACAGGCGCGTTACCATGAGTTCCGTGATAACGAAGCATTGCTGAACCAAATTATGGATGAAGGTGCCACCAAAGCCGCTGCTCGTGCACAGGAAACCTTGGACAAAGTGTACGAAGCGATTGGCTTTGTAAAACGTCCTCAGCTGTAGTATTCACCGTTTAAATCGGGATCAATGGGGGAAACTATTCCCCCATGTTTATAAGCGCATTAAATACATCATTAGATATTTATGAAATTAATGATGTGCTTATTACACAACTTCGACAGATTAAAGGTCAAATACAATTGCAAATAGCCCGCCTTTATCATTCATAAAGGCGGGCTGATTTAATTTTGTAAGCTAAATGTGGGTGTCATCGCGCACTAACGTTCTGAATCTAATTGTTCATTATTTTTCAAAACGTCCTGCGCTTTGCTGTAGCTTTCGATCAGCAATTGATAAGCAGGGAAAATTTGTGTGTACGCCATCGCCCATTCCGCCGCGTCTTCACGGTTCCAAGTTCCTTGCAACTCAGATGCAACTGCCGCCGTATCCATCGGTACTACACCTGCTTGAACCACGCGCGCTAACGTAATTTCTTGCGCCATTTTGCTGTAAGTGCCTGATGCATCAATCACAACAAAAACTTGATAGCCATCCATCACTGCACTAATAGCAGGGAAAGCCATACAAACACTGGTGATGGTGCCTGCAATTATCAGCTGTTTTTTGCCTGTCGCTTTCACAGCTGCAACAAATTCAGGGTTGTCCCACGCATTGATTTCACCACGACGCGCAATATATTGGGCATGTGGTGCATTTTGGTGAATTTCAGGGATCAGAGGACCATTTGGGCCTTGTGGTACAGAAGCCGTAGTAATCACTGGAATTTTTGCCAGTGAAGCCATTTTGGCAAGAACCGCGGCGCGAGCACGCAATTCAGTCATCGGCATATCACCGACAGTTTGAAAAAGCCCGCTTTGGTGATCAATTAATAACATCACTGCATCATCTGGGTTAATAACAGGACGCTGACCATTAAAATTCGCTGGAATACTCATAATAAAGCCTCTCAATCGATGAAGTAAGAAATCTATTTAGAATGAAAAATAGAACGATACTCGCTCTTTTTTCGTGTTATTTAGATTAATTCATCGATTTTAGGCTGAGTAGTCCGAGTTTTGATAAACACTATTCTATAAATAGAACAATACCCCTACCCCTAATTGTTCCTTTATTAGAACAATGAAACCTATTTTTGCTACTACTCGACGTTTTACCACTGCTTTATGATTGGCTCATCAAAACAGAATTAGGAGTCTCACCATGAAAAAAATTATTGGCATCTATCAATCTCCACGGAGCCATTGGGTTGGTGATGGTTTCCCTGTTCGCTCAATGTTTAGCTACAGCAACCACGGGAAATACCTAAACCCTTTCTTACTACTCGATAGAGCAGGGCCATTTGCATTCCCAAGCTCAGATGCCGCGAATCGTGGCGTCGGTGAACACCCACACCGTGGGTTTGAAACGGTCACGATTGTCTATGATGGGGAAGTCGCTCACCACGATTCTACGGGGGAAGGTGGCGTCATTGGCCCAGGGGATGTTCAGTGGATGACGGCAGCATCGGGTATTTTGCACCAAGAATACCAGTCTGATGACTTTATGAAAAAAGGCGGTACCCTTGATATGGTGCAATTGTGGGTCAATTTGCCTGCAAAAGACAAATCTGCCGCACCTGGCTACCAGCTACTGGAAAGCCAAACGATGCCGAACGTCACGCTGCCCAATGACGCAGGCACACTGCGCGTTATCGCAGGGGATTACTTAGGTCATAAAGGGGCAGCAAAAACCTTTACCCCATTAGATGTCTGGGATTTACAGCTCAATAAAGGCAAAACAGTTGGTATTCAGACTAAATCTGGTCGTAATGTAGGGTTAGTGATGCTACGTGGCTCGATATTTGTTGATGGGCGTTCTGCCTTAAATGAAGGCGAGCTGATGATCCTTGATGATACGCAGAGCAACATTGTGTTAGAAGCAACAGAAGACGCATTGGTGTTGCTATTAAGCGGCGACCCTATTGATGAACCTGTTGTTGGTTATGGCCCATTTGTTATGAATAGCATGGAAGAAATTAATGAAGCCGTAAGTGACTTCAACAGTGGTAAATTTGGTCGTATTCCTGAAACGCAATAAATAACGCATTATCCCTCGGTAGCACTAGGCTATCGGGGGATTTTTATTTCACTAACGGTGAAATATTATCTGCTAAATAATTTAATAATAATTGGATTGATGGCAGTAACCCTTTACGTGACGGATAAACCGCATGAATAATATCTTCAGGGAAACGCCATTCAGGCAACACTTCCACCAGCTCCCCCGACGCAATTTCCTTTTCCACCACCCCATAAGGTAATCTCGCAATACCAATCCCCTTGAGTGCCGCACGGTACAAGGTTAATACATCAGTCGTCGCTAACTTAGGGGTGAAATGCTGCGTAAAGCTGAGATCATCGCTATTTTTTAAGGTCAGTGTGTAATTCTGTGAATGTTCTGTATTCGCCAAAATAGGGTAATCCACCAGCTTTTCAGGCTCAACGGGTGCACCTTGCTCTGCAAATAATTGTGGGCTAGCCACCAATATTCGCCGTGAATACCCCAATACTTTCATCATTAGTCCTGAATCATCTAACGGTAATGAACGCACGCGAAGGGCTAAATCCAGCCCTTCACTAATGACATCGACGGGGCGGTTAACGGCTAAAATCTGTATATCGATATCAGGGTATTGCACCATAAAATCAATAAGTAATTCGTTGAGATAAACTTGTAATAACGCAACTGGGCACGATAGCTTTATCGTGCCTTTAGGGTGTGACTGAACAGAACAAATCAATTCATGGGCAACTTCCGCTTCATCCACCACATTTTTACACTGCTGGTAAAATACTTGCCCCACTTCCGTGACATGAAATTGACGTGTTGAGCGGTAAATTAATGAAACATTGAGCTTTTGTTCTAAATCGGCAATACGTCGGCTCAGCTTGGATTTTGGGATCCCTAATGCTAAACCTGCTTGGGAAAAGCCGCCATGTTCGACCACTTTGACGTAGTAATAGAGGTCATTTAAATCATATTGCATCTTACTTTCCCCAATCCTCTTGCGATGTCATTTCGTTATCTTACTCAAAACACAGGAAACGTCACTCTTTTCTGCCCTGCAAACAAAACAAATAGTCTGGTCAGCAAAACAACTAAATCCCTTAAATAAAGCTAAATAAATTACAGTGATAGATTCGCTATGGAGGTTTGTATGTACCGCGCACTTTGGACATTGCTTCGTCCCTACCGCTCAATTTTACTGGTTGCTGTGATTTTACAAGCCATCGCAGGTCTTTGCTCTCTCATACCATGGGTAGCCATCAGCCAAATTGCCGTATCACCCGTTCATCAATATATCCACTGGGTCATTATCGCCTGCATTGGGGGAATAAGCTGGTTAATTTGCCAAACGCTCGCCATGTACCTCACTCACCAAACAGACAACCGTTTGTGCCACCAACTTCAATTACAACTAATTGATAAAATAGGAAAATTACCCTTAAATCACTTCACCCAGCAAGGGAGAGAGGGTATTTCACAGGTGATTGACCGTGATGTGCGCTATCTCCACCAATTAACGGCTCACGCGCCTGCCGATCTCACCAAACTGATGATCGTACCCGTTGTTGCCATACTCATTTTGCTCTGGCAAAACGTATTACTCACACTTTTTTGCCTTACCCCTTTAGTTGCCGCAGTTTTTTTGTTCCGCGCAATGCAAGCACCACGCTACCAACACTTATATACCGCTCGCAATGAAACCATAAGGCACCTCTATAGCCAATATGCTGAATTAGCCGATAACCCTTTACTCACTAGGCAATACCCAAACCAAGGGATACAAAAACGAGCATCACTCGCACTGAAAGATTTTGAAACCGCTTTTATGCGTTGGATTGGTAAAATTGGTGCATTAAGTTCACTCACCCAAATCGGTATCAGTGCCACCTTACTGTCTTTCTGGGTTATTTTGGGGGCGATATTGCTTCCCAGCCCCATTTCACTCGCGCAAGTTATTCTATTTATTTTATTAATACAAAGCATAGCTACACCCGTTGCAGCTATGGGGCACGGTGCTGATGCATTAAACCTTGCGGTCAGTGCCTCACAACGTATTGAAAAATTATTGAATGAGCCTGAAATGCACTACGGCAAAAAAACGCTCGATACTATAGCTTGCCACCTCCAACTGACTCAAGTTAGCGTTGTACTTAGTGACAAAACCCTTTTATCTCAAGTTGATATCGATATTGCTAATGGTGAACTCATCACGATAGTCGGGCCTTCGGGTGCAGGAAAAAGTACATTATTACAGCTCATGGCTCGTTTTTTAGACCCTTCACAAGGTACTGTTTTATTTAACCAAATACCGTTACCTGAACTCTCGTTAACCGCGTTAAATCAACAAGTTGCCATTGTAATGCAAAACCCGCAGCCAATGCCCTGCTCACTAAGGGAAAACTTACAGCTTTTCGCCCCTCACGCCACAGAAAGTGACATGAACCACTACCTTGAAGCCCTCAATTTATTGCCACTGGTGCAACAATCCCCTAAAGGCCTCGATAGTGTGATTGGAAAAGAGATGCTGTTATCGGGTGGAGAATCTCAGCGGCTCGCCATTGCCCGAGCTTTATTATCTCCTGCACCATTATTGCTGTTCGATGAACCCACCTCTGCATTAGACCCACAAAATGCTCAACGAGTATTGTCACTACTGCAATCTGACGCGAGAACTTGCGTATTAGTGACTCATCATCTAGGCAGCTTAAACCTCGCTAATCGAGTCTTGCTACTGAAAGAAGGCCAGCTAATTGCCCAAGGTACCCACGAAGACTTAGCAAATACATCAATGGATTATCAGCAATTACTGCGTGCTTTGGAGGAAAACCATGCTTAAATCCTTATTGTATACGGTGCGCAGCGCCATTTTTTGGATGGTATTTGCGGCTATTTTAGATGGGATCTGCGGGTTATTACTGGTATATGTTATTTTCAGTTGGTCATCAGACATCATAGTACCGACGACTTTACTGACGGTATGCAGTCTGATGTCCGTCATGATCACCTTTATTGCCACCCAAAAAGGCTATTTAGCGGGGGGATTAGTGATGCGCTACCTTGCTAACGCGTTAATTCGCCACTTACCCTTGTCATTACAGCCAATAAAAAATGTCAATCACCTAGTGGCTGGGCCTGTTTCACACATTATGTCAGTTCCCGCTCATTTATTGCACCCCATAATTAGCGGACTAATCACGCCATTTACTGTCGTATTAGGCGTATTTCTCTACCAACCTATTTTTGGATGCATACTTTTATTTGTTGGGTTGGTTTTATTATTTACCTTACGCCTTTGCGGACAAAAAATGGCTTTTTTTGAGCAACAAACCCATGCATCTGAACAAGATGTTATTCGCCAACTCGACCAATTTGCGCTCCACCAGCCGCTAATCCGGCGAGCTGGGGTAAGCCAGATACAACACCAACAACTCACCTGTGCATTAACGTCACAGTACCAAACACAAAAACAATTACAGCGCCAAAGTTTGCCATTCCATTTACTATTTTCAGGCACTATACAAGTCATTTTTATCGCTTTATTTTATTTAGGTATTCAAGAAATGAACCAGGGTGACATGCCATTGAGCTTATGGTTAGCTGGGATGGTGTTATTAGCACGGTTTATTGAACCTCTTTGGCTTCTTTCGCATTTAAATCAATCAGTAAGACAAGCAAAACAATCGATTAAACAGGTCGAATCCGCATTGATTACCCCTGAATTAACGTTTCCCTATCGAGCCCCTGCACCTGAAAGTAACGATATCCGTTGCCAACAATTATCTTTCTATAATGATGAAAAGAAACGAATTTTAAATAATCTTACTGTCAATTTTACTCATAATACTTTCACAGCCATCGTTGGCCCATCTGGCGCAGGGAAAAGCACACTCTTAAGCTTACTCGCTCGTCTGCAAGATCCGACTCAGGGTGCCGTCAGTTACGGTAATAAAAACCTGATGGAGTTATCCCAAGAAGCATTATGTTCAAAGCGGGGGGTTTTATTGCAAAACAGCGCGCTATTTCGCGGTAATGTACGCCAAAACCTAACATTAGAAGAGCCTAATATTGATGACCGAGAGGTTAACACTCTGCTTTCACTGTTAAATTTTGAGGATATTCCTGATTTTTTAAACCGAGACGTCGGCGCGAGTGGTATGGCACTTTCAGGTGGGCAAAAACAGCGCCTATGTATTGCACGGCTACTTCTTCGCCATCCAGACATCATTTTAATGGATGAACCAACAGCAAGCCTTGATAACATCAATACTGCGTCAGTGATTGAACTCATTACTCAGGCCACACAACAAACACGTATTGTCGTCACCCATCACCCTCACCTTGCGTGTTTAGCAGATAACATCGTGTATATGGAAGATGGAGAGATTATTGCTCAAGGCAGCCATGCGGAACTTATGACTGGTACGCCTTGGTACCAGCAATTTATCGGTCACTCCTAACTCCGTTTACCAAATAAACGGTGGCTAAATTCTTCAATACGATGATTATCGAGGCGGTTTTGCATCGTTAGGCTCCAACTGGCAGATAACCCCGCTGCACTGAGGAGTCTATGATATAGCTGTTCATCATAAGGGGCGTGAAATGCAATCATTATCGCCTCTTGTACTGAAACCTCACTGTTGCGGCTCAATAGGGTTATTGGTGAATTAGCACTGACATTCCCCGTTTTAATTACGCGATATAACCACCCACAACGGCCGTTGTCTTGCATGATTTGAGCGAAGTTTTCCACACCAGTTAGGCCGTTGAGCTTATAGCAAGGAGAGCGGGGTTGAGTAACCTGAATTCGCGCATCTCCCCATGCATAGATATCGCCAATAAATACATTCTCTTCGGTCATTCCCATCGTGGATATATTTTCACCAAATGTTGATGCCATAAACAAATCGTCTTGTTCAGGATACGCATTTAGCCAAAATTCATAATGGTCACGAGGATAGTGGCATAGCGCTCTATCAGGCCCGCCATGAAAACGTGTTTCTGCTTGCTCATCGCCCTCTAACCCAAGCTGTCCCAACGCCAATAACCCATCTACCGCATGTTTATGAATCGCACTTCGACCGCAAGATTGCGTTGCTTGGACTTTACCGATAAAGACTTGGGGTAAGAATGACATGGGCGGCGCTCTCCACATAAATTGGTGACGAAGCCCTTATCATAAAGAATGCCAATCGAGATAACAATCAAATGGACAGGAAATAAAAAAGGCGCAGCACCATCGATGCTACGCCCACTTGTGACTTAATTAAAAAGTCTAATTATTTAGCTTTTGCTGCAAAACGTGCCGCTGCTTCATCCCAGTTAACCACTGACCAGAACGCTTTGATGTAATCAGGACGACGGTTTTGGAATTTCAGGTAATATGCATGTTCCCACACATCTAAACCAATGATTGGGTAGCCTGAAGCGCCAGAAATCGCTTCACCCATTAATGGGCTGTCTTGGTTAGCAGTTGATACAACGGCTAATTTACCGTCATCTTTCAGAACCAGCCACGCCCAACCAGAACCAAAGCGAGTTGCTGCAGCTTTCTCAAATAGCTCTTTGAATGCATCAACGCTACCAAAATCACGCTCGATAGCCGCTTTCAGGTCGCCTTTTAATTCAGTGTTTAATTTCAAACCTTTCCAGAACATGCTGTGGTTTGAGTGGCCACCCGCATTGTTACGCACAAAAGTACGTTGATCAGCTGGAATTTGGTCTAATTTTTGAATGAGAACGTCAATATCAAGACCTGCTAATTCAGGTAATTTTTCTAACGCCGTGTTGGTGTTAGTCACATAGGTTTGATGGTGCTTAGTGTGGTGGATTTCCATGGTTTGCTTGTCAAAATGTGGTTCCAACGCATCATAAGCATAAGGTAAAGCTGGTAATGTATAACTCATTTTATTGTCTCCAGTGACGTAAATACCACTATGTTTCTCATTTTCACCACAAGGTTCATAGGGTATGGCACTTGCGTAGTTTCGCACCTTGTGAATTTCTTTCTATTATAGTTATTTTACTGTTAATGAAAATCATTATCAAACCCATGTTAAAATTGTGGTCTTTTGCATTCCCTATGAGAATTAGTTTATACAGTAACTAATACCAATATCTGCACGATTTATTTTTCTTTACATCCAACAATTTCAATATTTTCAGGTTAATATTTCAATATGGGATTTAGCATCAAATGATAATCCTGCAAATCTCATTACAATTAATACGTGATCTTCCGCGCAAAAGAAAAACAAATTTATATTTCGTGCTTTAGTTAACTATTTTTTGACATAGTATTAACATCTGCAAGGAGATAATAATATGACTCAAATAACTAAACATCCCGTTCCTGCTGAAATTGCAAAAAATGCCCTGATTACAGAACAACAGTATAACGATGAGTACCGACGTTCGATTCAAGACCCTGAAGGATTTTGGGGCGAAAAAGGAAAAATCGTTGATTGGATTAAACCATATACCCGTGTCAAAAATACCTCTTTTGACCCTGGTCATATTGATATCCGCTGGTTTGAAGATGGCACTTTAAATTTAAGTGCAAACTGCTTGGATCGCCACCTGGCTGAAAAAGGCGATCAAGTAGCGATTATTTGGGAAGGCGATGATCCTTCATCGTCAAAAAATGTCACTTACCGCGAACTGCATCATGATGTGAGCCAGTTTGCGAACGTCTTAAAGAAACAAGGCATCCGCAAAGGGGATGTCGTGGCGATTTACATGCCAATGGTCGTCGAAGCGGCGGTCGCCATGCTAGCGTGTGCACGTATTGGTGCTATCCATACAGTCATTTTTGCGGGCTTCTCTCCTGAGGCGGTCTCTGGTCGCGTTATTGACTGTAAAGCGAAGCTGATTATCACCGCAGATGAAGGCTTACGCGCAGGGCGTGCGATTCCATTGAAGAAAAATGTGGATGACGCACTAGCTAACCCGCAAGTCACTACTGTTGCGAATGTCATTGTCTACCAACGTACAGGCAATGTTCCAAGCTGGGTAGAAGGACGCGACTTATGGTGGCATGATGTCACTCAAGGCGTTAGCGCTGATTGCCCACCAGAGGAAATGAGCGCGGAAGATCCGTTGTTCATTCTGTATACCTCTGGCTCAACAGGCAAACCCAAAGGGGTTCTTCACACCACTGGCGGTTATCTGGTTTATGCCACACTCACATTTAAATATACCTTTGACTACCATCCAGGTGAAGTCTACTGGTGTACTGCGGATGTAGGCTGGGTAACGGGTCATAGCTACTTACTCTATGGGCCATTATCCAATGGCGCAAAAACCGTGATGTTTGAGGGTGTGCCAAATTACCCATCCGTTAATCGAATGAGTCAGGTCGTTGATAAGCACCAAGTCAATATTCTTTATACCGCACCAACCGCTATCCGTGCATTAATGGCGGAAGGCGACAAAGCGATTGAAGGTACCGACCGTAGTTCATTACGTATTCTTGGTTCTGTTGGCGAGCCAATTAACCCTGAAGCATGGGAATGGTTCTACAAGAAAATTGGTAACAGCCGTTGCCCTGTGGTCGATACATGGTGGCAAACCGAAACGGGTGGTTTTATGATCACGCCGCTGCCAGGCGCAACTATGTTAAAACCAGGTTCCGCTACATTACCTTTCTTTGGTGTCCGTCCTGCACTCGTGGATAACCTCGGTGAACCTATCGACGGGGCAACCGAAGGTAACTTAGTCATTGTCGATTCATGGCCAGGTCAAGCCCGTACTTTATTTGGCGATCACGAACGCTTCGAGCAAACCTATTTCTCTACCTTTAAAGGCATGTACTTTAGTGGGGATGGTGCTCGTCGTGATGAAGATGGTTATTACTGGATCACAGGCCGCGTTGACGATGTATTGAATATCTCAGGTCACCGTTTAGGAACCGCAGAGATTGAATCCGCCCTCGTCTCACATCCAAAAGTAGCAGAGGCCGCTGTGGTTGGTATCCCTCATAATATTAAAGGGCAGGCAATCTATGCCTATGTCACATTAATATCGGGAGTTGAACCCTCTCCTGAGCTGTACACCGAAGTTCGTAATTGGGTACGTAAAGAAATAGGCCCAATCGCAACGCCAGATGTTCTTCACTGGACGGATTCTTTGCCGAAAACCCGTTCTGGTAAAATCATGCGCCGTATCCTACGAAAAATTGCATCAGGGGACACCAGCAACTTTGGAGACACCTCCACGCTGGCAGATCCAGGTGTTGTCGAAAAACTACTCGAAGAAAAACAGTCTATGAGTATGTCATAACGCCAAAAGGCCAACTCATAGAGGCGGCCTTACATACATCCCAACAAGATGGTTTACTCTAAATAATTCGAGGTGCAGCTAGGCGACAAGCGAACAAATCACGAGGAGCATGCATAAGTATGTGACTCGTGTGAGTGAGTGAAGTCAACAAAGCTGCAACTTGAAGTATGACGAGTATAACAGAGGAGAACTCTGATGAATGCTACTGCTTACGAAAAGGTAGAGGATAACCCTCGCTTCAAAGAACTGGTTAGAAAACGTAGTCGCTTTTCATGGTTGTTATCAGTAATAACGCTTGTCCTGTATGTTGGTTTTATTTTTCTTATCGCTTTTGACCCTAGCTGGTTAGGTACACCAATTGCGGAAGGTTCATATATCACTAGGGGGATCCCTGTGGGTGTTGGACTGATCGTCATTTCGTTTGTGTTAACTGGGCTATACGTTATCCGTGCTAATGGTGAATACGACCGTTTAACGACCGAAATTTTAAAAGAGGTAGAAAAATGAAATCTTTGCTCTCACTCATTCTCTTTTTTACCTCATCAATGGCATTTTCCGATGCATTGACAGGGGATGTTGAACGTCAGCCTGTCAATATTCAAGCTATTGTGATGTTCTTGTTGTTCGTCGGATTTACGTTATATATCACTTATTGGGCGTCGAAAAGAACGCGTTCTCGCTCTGATTACTATACAGCAGGTGGGAAAATTACAGGCTTCCAAAATGGGATGGCAATTGCTGGGGACTTTATGTCCGCCGCCTCCTTCTTAGGGATCTCTGCGCTGGTTTATACTTCTGGTTATGATGGGCTGATCTACTCAATTGGTTTCTTAATTGGCTGGCCGATCATTCTATTCTTAATTGCTGAGCGCTTACGTAATTTAGGTCGATACACTTTCGCAGACGTTGCATCCTATCGACTAAAACAAAGACCGATTCGAATTTTATCTGCAGTAGGCTCACTGGTCGTCGTCGCACTCTATCTCATTGCCCAAATGGTAGGTGCAGGTAAATTAATCGAATTATTATTCGGTCTAAATTACCATGTTGCTGTTGTGATTGTCGGTATCTTGATGGTGCTATATGTCCTGTTTGGTGGAATGTTAGCGACCACATGGGTGCAAATCATCAAAGCAATTTTATTATTAGCGGGTGCCACATTCATGGCAGTAATGGTCATGAAGCACGTCGGCTTTAACTTTAATACCTTATTTAAAGAAGCCGTTGCCGTTCATAAAAATGGCATTGCTATTATGAGCCCAGGGGGACTCGTTTCCGACCCAATATCTGCTTTATCACTCGGCTTAGCCTTGATGTTCGGTACGGCAGGTCTTCCTCATATTATTATGCGCTTCTTCACAGTTAGTGATGCAAAAGAAGCCCGTAAGAGCGTGTTCTATGCAACAGGATTTATCGGTTACTTCTACATATTAACCTTCATTATTGGTTTCGGTGCGATTGTCCTTGTCAGCTCAAACCCTGCATTTAAAGATGCAGCAGGCGCGCTGATTGGCGGTACCAATATGGCAGCAGTTCACCTTGCTGATGCCGTTGGTGGTAACTTCTTCCTTGGCTTTATTTCTGCAGTTGCTTTCGCCACTATCCTTGCGGTTGTTGCAGGTTTAACGCTTGCTGGTGCTTCAGCGGTATCCCATGACCTTTATGCGATGGCAATGAAGAATGGTAAAGCAGACGAAAAAGACGAATTACGCGTCTCAAAAATTACAGTCGTGATCTTAGGTTTTGTTGCAATTGGCCTAGGTATTTTGTTTGAAAAACAAAACATTGCCTTCATGGTTGGTTTGGCATTTTCCATTGCAGCCAGTTGTAACTTTCCGATTATTTTACTGTCCATGTACTGGCGCAAACTCACCACTCGCGGTGCATTAGCAGGCGGTTGGTTCGGGTTAATTACCGCGGTTGTCTTGATGATTTTAGGACCAACCATCTGGGTCAGTATCCTTCATCATGAAAAACCAATCTATCCTTATGAATACCCTGCTATTTTCTCCATGGCTGTTGCTTTCATTGCTTCATGGTTATTCTCTGTGACTGATAATTCAGAACAAGGAAAAATGGAAAGAGAACGCTTTAAAGAGCAGTTTATTCGCTCACAAATTGGTTTGGGTATCGAACAAGGTAAATCACACTAGCATCACCTAATTGCCACCCAAAACGGCTCAGAATATCGAGCCGTTTTTTTATTTAAGGCTTTAACCAGTTTAGTGGCTGTGTAAATACCATATCGTCTTTTCGCCGAAATTCAGACGGAAAGTGATTTTTAATAATATTCGCTCAAGAGCAGGTGAGATTTTACGAGACCTTTGTAAGTATAAAGGCGTTGAAATAATCGAAGGCCATCTGATGCCAGATCATGTTCATATGCTAGTCAGTATCCCCAAAGCTAAGTGTTTCAAGCTTTATGGGGTATTTGAAGGGTAAAAGTTCATTGATGAACTTTGATAGACATGCGAATTTAAAATATCAATTTGGCAATAGGAAGTTTTGGTCAGAAGGCTACTATGTAAGTACGGTAGGGCTAAATGAAGCAACAATTCAGAAGTATATCAAAGAGCAAGAAAAGCCAGATTTAATCTCAGATAAACTGAGAACGAAAGAGCATATAGACCCCTCAAGGGTAAAAGACAAAGTAACAAAGACACACAACTAGAAGCGTCATTTAGACGCTGTCGGTAACAAGCCTTTATAGGCCTAGAGCAAACTACCCTCTATGTAGGTGGTTATAATTTTGTCCTTACCTCTTTAAGTTTATAGCCTGAATAAAATCCATAGTAAGTTCACCAAAGCAAAAAAAATCCTTCTTTCTACATAGAGAAGAGAAGGATATTGATAATATTTAAGGACTTATTTTTGTTTTCGTTATTCGTTGTTATCTTGCGTAGTGTTGTCTTTCTACATCAGCCCAATTTTCTACAAGTGAATAAAACTCAACCGAATTTGTTTTTCTCTCTTCTTGTAATTTTTTGAATTCTTGTTTATTTTTCGGCGTATAACGAGAAAGTAATTGGTCTAATACAACATGTTTATCTGCAAATAGGGAACCTAATTTTAGCATTTTAAACAATGCTACTGTGATAATCCCACTGATTGCTAACATACCCACAACGGACGCAAAACTATACTCAATTCCAAGGAAGCCTCTCGCAGCATTTAGCAGTAAAAAGGGTACAAAAAACATCACTAATAAAGAAAGAATCGTTGCACCATCTTGGCCATTGTTAAATTCTTTCTCTTTCTGATTATTCACAGAAAGGATTTGATCAAAAATTTTATGGTTAGCGCTTTTTGTTTTATTCATGTGATCCACCTTTGGTACAGAGGTTTTGTTTACAAGAAATACAACGCATAAGAAGGTATAACTTGCTTAGTCGGTCTATCTTTCGTATCAGAACGCGAGTTTCTTTCCTTTGAGAATTTCATTTATAAGCAAACTTCATCGATAACATGATAACTAGATACACCATTAACGACTTTGAATCAGTATAAATGCAAGTAAATGAAACATCAATTTAACAATTTTTATATAAAAAAATAAACAATTGCCTGTTTTTTTACTCAATATTCGCTCACAGAATAAGGTTTTATCATATGAGTAAAATTAATTAATATTCTTTTATTTATTGATTTTTATAGCTTTACCGTTTAAAAAATGGACATTTCTGACCTATTAATTAAAACCATAAAAACCATAAAATTGATAAATATTATATAACGGGATCAGAACAAACAAGCCAGATAATTACGTTAAGTCATTATTATTTTTAATAGATCATAATTTATCTATTACTAATGAGATAAAAAGTAGCCGTAAATGAAAGCCACCTATCTTTTAACCTACCTACTCCATAAATAGATTTATCGCTATAGCGACTATCTATGCATAGACGCAATCAATTGAATGGTAAAAAGCAGAATAAAAGCGTGGGAACAATAAGCAATGTGATAACCCCTGTTAATTGCTAAGCCGATTATTGATTAACGATGATAAAAAGAGTTATAGATAACAAATTAATTGCTAAGTGAACTACTGATTGGCTTATAACTAGCTGACGAGGGGCTTTGTCGCTTCATCTCCATACTTTACCAGCGTTGAAAAAGACAGAGCCAACAATAGGAATCCCCGCTAATCTTTATCAAATCCACTTACGCAGCACAGTATCATCAAAAAACACGTTAATTGCTGAGTGGATTATTGATTAACTTATGGCTTTTGAGTCTCTTCCTCTTTCAACCATAAAAATAGCGGGCAGAGTAAACAAAGCGAAGCATACCGAACGACTCAACCACCGTAAACTGCGTCATTTTTA
>NZ_JAMPNZ010000008.1:0-164375 GCF_028479625.1 Providencia sp. PROV197 | reverse complement strand
CCACACATCGCAGTATCCAACACGCATTCAAGTCGATATTCAATCAGTTTCCATACCTCGACAAGCTGGTTGCAGGTTCAGGCCGAAGGCTAAATCCGAAGGATTTAAATCCTGCACGACCCACCATCTCAAGTCACACATCACAGTATCCATCACACATTCAAGTCAATATTCAATCGGTTTCCATACTTCGACAAGCTGGTTGCAGGTTCAGAAAATACTGACCTAATCAAAAACGCCGCATTCCCTTGCAGTGCCTTATTTAAAAATGACTACTTTTCTGGTAACAATCCGTTGTCCAATAAAAAACCAATCACTAACTCTTGCATTTTTTCAGCCATATCACGCATATCGTCATAACTCTGTAATTTCGCGAGACTTACACTAACTTCAGCAAAACAGCGCATTAAACACTGTAATGATAACGCCGCTTTCTCTGCTGTACCGCAATTAAAAATGATTTCTAGCGCTTGAATATATTTTAATGGCATCCATTCATGGTACTTACGGCCCTTATACCAAACATGCTCACCTTGGATAGAAACCAGATGCTCAATCAGCGTCAGAAAATACTGCTTCATATCTGCGCTTCGTGACCACGCCACCCATAACTCATCACGTGTTAATGCAATCGCCACTTGGTGGGCTTCATGCCAAAAATCGGTAACAATCTCAGCAAATTCACAGGCGCTCAAGGGGATGGGTATTAAAGAGGTTGGATTGGCATTTTCAGGTAGACTATTAGTGATCCCCGTTTTATCTAATAAAACAGCAAAGCCCCGTGAAAATGTGGCATCTAACCCCTCACGCTTCATTTTCTCTAGGCGTTCAGGCTCTGCGAAAGTAAAATCCACTTTTCGGCCTTCTTCATAGATGACTAAGCAGGTTGGCCAATCAGGGGCATCATCTTCCAAGTTAAGTAAATGAAGTGCAGCGAGTGGTTTGCCAAAGTTATCAATCCAATGCTTTTGTTGAAAGAGTTCTGTCACGCCATGGCCGATTAATTCGATATCAATATCGGAATAACTGTCGATATCTTGCTCCCGACCTCGCGAACCTGTTAATACCACGGATTCAATTCTCGGGTCGAGTAGTGAAATAGAAATTATTTTATTTATTAACGATGCAGGTGATTCCATAACTGGCCTATTCAATATAACAGGATGCGCTAAGATACCGATAAAGGGACAGAAAAGCGAAGGATCAAATGTAAAAAGCATGAAAAGTGCACCTAAATGACAAAATTTCTTTACAAGTGAGTGAAAAGCGTCGGAACTTAGTGATGTTAGCAACTAATAGTACATTATGTTAAAAATCGGTAACCAAGGAAAAATAGAACAGTGATGGAAAATTTAATGTAATTTCCATTTTTATGAATGTATCTTGAGTTATTATGCTTATATTTTGAAATTATTATTTTTTCTTTTTTATATTAAAATAAAATTTGTATTTTATTTCTTATGAAATTATTATTCATTTTTTTAAAGGAAATTAAAATGGAAGTGAATAAATTGGAAGGGAAAAAATATTTTTTAGATTTAAAGAAGAATTACCAGTACATAAATGAAAAAATTAGAAGGCTTTATTTAGGGGTGGATTCATTAACTGAAGAAATATTAATAATTGAATCTAAGCATCAGAATATATTTGATGAAAATAGTTATCAAAACAAAATACAACTAACCTATGTGGAATATATTCAGTCTAAAAACTATATAAATAGAATTAAAGATTATATTCATATCGTTAAGGGGGCGCTAGATAAATACCAGAAACTACAAGATGAACTGAGGTTTTACATTGAAAACCCATCAGAGATAAAAAATATTACACCCAATATTGCAGAGGATTATACTAATTTAGCAAATAGTATACGTAATTATCCATTCATTGGTTCTCAATTTAATAGGCTGTTATTCAAATTTGATTATAATATTAGCCAGTTAGTTATAGATGCTAAAGAATATACACTAACTTTTCACTCTTCTGTCGCTGATTTAAGGTATGCAGCACATGATGTATCTTATGCAATAGATTATTTACAACATGATGATGCATTAGACGTGGGTGATGATATTAATAATCCTGAAAATGATAACGTTGACACTGTTACAGATAATAAACAAAAAGATGATATATTGAGTGATAAGTTAATGCAAAATGATATGAATAAAAAAGAAGGAGTCAGTAATCAAGATAATATAAAACTGGAACGGCGTAGTGATGATGGTCATTTAGCAGAGAGTATGGTAGGTTTTTTACGTGGGCAGCCCTTGTCCTTTCAGGCAGTAAGCTATTTTGATGTTATAACATCAATTTTACCGCCGATGCCAATATATTAATATTCTATCTGCCTATACTAGAAGTAGGCAGATAGCCATTGTTTATTCGATGCACCTACAACGTTAACTTGTTCTATTTTGTATGTACAGATGCTCCGTTCATTAAACAGCTAGCTATCAATCAAAGAGTGGTCATCTTTCGTTTTTATGTATAAAAATCCGTTAAGAAAAATGGATAACGGTGAAAAATGATGCTCAATAAGTAAAATGAGTGGAGACATCTTGAACGAAGTGGAGTATCTTGTTTAGTATATAAAACAAAATTGCTTTATTTTTCGGTTTTAAACTTAATTAAAGTCATAAAATCGATTTATGCTAAACAGGGGCAAGAAATGAGCGTGTTTATCGATTTTGAACAGTCAGTTTACCCATTCCCACCGAAACCTGCGATATTAAGCTCGGATGAAAAAGCGTTTTATCGTGAGCAGATTAAATCATTACTGATTGAAAAAAATGCCGTTATCGTTGCACACTACTATACCGATCCTGAAATTCAAGCACTAGCAGAAGAGACTGGTGGGTGCGTCGCAGACTCGTTAGAAATGGCACGTTTCGGCGCTAAACATTCTGCATCAACATTGGTGGTTGCTGGCGTAAAATTTATGGGTGAAACCGCCAAAATACTCAGCCCAGAAAAAAACGTTTTGATGCCAACATTGGACGCTCAATGCTCCCTTGATATTGGTTGTCCAGAAGACGAATTTATTCGCTTTTGTGATGCTCATCCAGATAGAACAGTGGTGGTGTACGCCAATACGTCAGCTGCGGTAAAAGCCCGTGCAGATTGGGTTGTGACCTCCAGTATTGCCGTTGAGTTAATAGAACACCTTGATAGCTTAGGTGAAAAAATTATTTGGGCACCCGATCGCCATCTTGGGCGTTATGTACAGCAGCAAACTGGCGCAGATATTCTGTGCTGGGAAGGCGCATGTATTGTACATGATGAATTTAAAACACAGTCCTTGGAAAAAATGAAGGCGCTTTATCCTGAAGCTGCCGTGTTGGTTCATCCTGAATCACCTCAAGCCATTGTTGATCTTGCCGATGCAGTAGGCTCCACAAGTCAATTAATTAAAGCAGCACAAGATTTACCTAATCCATCCATGATTGTGGCAACGGATAAAGGGATTTTTTATAAAATGCAGCAGGCTTGCCCTGAAAAAGCCCTATATATTGCGCCAACCGCAGGAGAGGGGGCAACATGTCGAACATGTGCTCATTGTCCTTGGATGGCGATGAATGGCTTAAAAGCGATTGCAGAGGCATTAGAAGGGAATTCACAGAGTCATCAAATACATGTTAGTGATGATTTACGTAAAAAAGCGTTATTACCGCTGAATAAAATGTTAAATTTTGCACAGAGTCTAAAATAACCCGCATAATTTAAATGCAATACTGAGCAATATAATATTGACTAACCTTTAAAAGGATTTCGGGATGGATTTTTTTAGTACAGCCAATACGTTAGTACAAATTCCTCTATGGGGTTCCGTGTATGATTTATCGTATATTGAAGCCGTCGGGACAATAGCAGGCTTGCTTTGCATCTTATTGGCAAGTTTAGAGAAAACGATTAATTACCTGTTTGGTTTAATTAACGTTTCTCTATTTGCTGTCATTTTCTTTCAGATTCAATTGTATGCGAATTTACTTTTACAGATATTTTTCTTTGTCGCTAATATTTATGGTTGGTATGCATGGAGCCGTGTGAATAGCTCTCAACAAGCGGAATTAAAGATCCGCTGGTTAAGCCTACCAAAAGCTTCTGTCACCCTAGTGCTTTCGGTATTAGCAATTCTCTATCTGACTTTTAATATTGATGTGGTATTTGGTGTGCTTGCGACTTGGGCGGTTGAGATCTTGAATATGCTTGGTGCCAATTTGGCGATGCCAACCATAGAGCCTGATGCATTTCCGTTCTGGGATTCGACAATGACCATTCTTTCTGTGGTGGCGATGATCTTAATGACGCGTAAGTACGTTGAAAACTGGTTATTATGGGTGATCATTAATGTGATAAGCATTGTGATTTTCTTTATCCAAGGGGTATACGCGATGTCGTTGGAATACCTTATTTTGCTGGGTATAGCCTTAAATGGCGCCCGACTTTGGATAAAATCAGCAAAAGATAATGGTTCATCGCCTTTATCTCGTCCATAACCTGAAAAAAAACAGAAAACGGCTAAAGTAATATCCTCGTTATTTAGCCGTTTTACTTATTTTTAACGCTGTAAAATGCGAATTGATCCTACTTATTGTGCTAAATATTCATATTTCTCCTCATTTTATAATCAGCCGTAGATAAATCCCTTGTTTCTGTATGCGCTAAGCTGTTTACAGATGTTCGCTGAACGGTTAGATTAAAAATTCGATGCCGATTATCTTTTAAGTTATCAATTCATCTTTTAAGTGCAGTGAGCGAGCTCATAGGTCTATTTTGTGCTCTAGCTTGGGATAAATTAGGTATGCAAATCAACAACAGTAAAAAATAATAAACATTGGATATACAGGTATGAACTATCAGAACGATGACGTCAGAATTAAACAAATAAAAGAATTATTACCCCCTATTGCTCTGCTTGAAAAATTTCCAGCAACCGATAAAGCTGCGTTTACCGTTCATGAAGCACGCCTTGCTATTCATAATATCCTAGAAGGGGATGATGACCGCTTAGTTGTTATTATTGGCCCTTGCTCAATTCATGACACAAAAGCTGCACTAGAATATGCTGAGCGCTTAAAAAAACTACGTGATGAGTTAAAAGACTCCTTAGAAATCGTTATGCGTGTTTATTTTGAAAAACCGCGTACCACAGTTGGTTGGAAAGGGCTAATCAATGATCCACATATGGATCGTAGTTTTGATATTAATGAAGGCTTGCGCATCGCACGTGAGTTATTATTAACAATTAATAGTCAAGGCTTGCCGACGGCAGGAGAATTTTTAGATATGATAACTCCGCAGTACGTGGCAGATTTGATGAGTTGGGGGGCAATCGGAGCAAGAACAACAGAATCACAGGTTCATCGTGAGCTTGCTTCTGGATTATCCTGTCCTGTGGGCTTCAAAAATGGAACTGATGGCACGATTAAAATTGCGATTGACGCCATCAACTCAGCACGTTCAGCACATAGTTTTTTGTCCGTCACTAAATGGGGACATTCGGCTATTGTTAATACCAGCGGGAATCCAGATTGCCATATCATTTTACGTGGTGGAAAAGAACCAAACTATAGTGCGGAGCATGTCAAAGCGGTTAAAGAAAGTTTAGTTAAGGCTGAACTTGCTCCAAACATTATGATTGACTTTAGTCACGCCAATAGCTGCAAGAAATTTGAAAAGCAGATGGAAGTTGCTCTTGATGTTTGTGAACAGATTCGTGGCGGCACGTACACAATCAGCGGTGTCATGATTGAAAGTAATTTAGTTGAAGGTAATCAAGATTTAGAATCTGGCCAGCCTTTAGTTTACGGACAAAGTGTGACAGATGCGTGTATTGGTTGGGATGATACAGAAAAAGTATTACGCCAGTTATCAGAAGCTGTGATAGCGCGTCGAAATAAATAAGTTATTCAATAAGATTCAATAAAGACCTATTCATATTATTGTAATAGGTCTTTTTATTATTTATTCATAAAACCTCTTAGTTTACTTAATTATCATTATCATCATTTTTTTGTTTTTATATTATACTAAAACTAAATTTGTCATTCTTAGTTTTATGGCGTATTTTTAATTTTCCGCTAGATGGCTTTTAAAATGTAAATTTAAAAGGAATTTAAAATGAGATATAATGAATATAGTAATGCTAATTATAAAATAAATACAATGAGAATAGCGAACGATTTGCATGCAGAAGTGGTTGGGCTAATTGATGAGTATAATAAATATAAAAAAGAAATAGCTTTAAATAGTAAGAAGCTTCAAAATTTTTTGAATGAAAAATCTGATGATTATGATGATATTAAGTATGAAGATATTATCCTTATGTTAAGGTTTCAATATGAATTGAATTCTTTTGTACCAACGTTGCAAGAACAAATTGAAGAGTTAGATATGTTATTAGTTAAAATTGAAGCATATCAGAAATCACCTAACGATATTAAAGTATTTGAAAAATTTATCTCAGATAAAAAAGATATATTAAAAAACACGCTAAAATTAGCACCGCAAATTAGTCTGGATGATATTGCTAATCTTAATGGAGGAAAAAATGAGTTTCAGTCAATATTTCAAGATTTCAATGAGAGTAGCTATGAATTAAATAATAAAATAAATCAAACGAAAAACTCCATTGATAGCTTATATTATAAAAATTGCTTTTATGAAAACAATAAAAGCTATGATGGTTATAATTATATTCGAGAGTTTAAAGGAAATGAAGAGTATATAAAATATTTTGAGGATGAAGTTGTTAATCTTAATAATAATTTGGGAAATAATGAATTAGATAAAGATAAAACTAGTGATATAAAGGCTGAGATTGAAGACTATAAAGAATACAGTAAGATATTATTAGAAAAAAATAGCGAACTTAAAGTTTATTTTGAACAAGCAGGCATTAGCTTACAAGATAAAAATGTAAATATTTTAAATGTATTTGAACTTACAACAAATGATGTTACAGAACAATTAACGCTGTCTCTTGCAGGGTTTAAGGTTCTAGATGCTCATGCTATTAATGATGCTGCAATAAAAGTAGAGCCCATTAAACCATTTATGCCAATGGTGCCTCAAGTAAATTAAGTGAATCATGGTCGGCTTGTTTGCTGACCATGACTTGTTGTTTTTTATTGATTTTTTGGGATCTTTTCGAGAAATGCTTTTAAATTAGCTTGTTCTTCAGGTGTAGCATTTGCTGGTGTCGCAGTTAATTGCAATGGCCCCTCTGAGGTTTGAATATCAAAGAACACTTTCCCTTTCTCACCTTTCACATAAGTAACGTTTTTTAGTGGAATGCGATAACAATGCGCAAAAATATTTGGGCGAATATAAAACTGCGCGTCTTTAACAGCTAAATAGAGGTTATCACTTGCTTTTTTACCAAAGTAACCAAGAAAAATGGTCAGAACAAATAAAAACATCCCCAAACTTTGGCTCAATAAAATAAAGGCAATGCTGATGATCCCAAGGGAAATCACAACAATGCGGTTATTACGTTTATTAAATTCAACCTTCTCAGTAAAGCCGACATTAAGGCTGGTATCAAATGGCTCTAATTGACGATAACGCCAGCGTGTGGCAGAAAAAATCATTCCCATGGCAAAAACAATGGTGATTGGCATTAAGGCTACACTACTAATGATAGCGAGAACGATTGATAATTTGGGCTTATAAGCCATCACCATCATGCTAACAATTTGGATTGGAAAGCTGACACAAGCAATGATCATTAAGGTTTTCATCAGTTCATGATTGGCGGCACCATTTGAACCATCAATAACCAGTTCGCCTGCATTGATCATATACAGAAGTGAACCTAAAATACTGGCGCTGAGCACCAGGCCAACCCAAACATAGATATTAAATTTATTCATTTCGTTGTTTTATCAACCTTTCAAAAAATTTTCCCTATGATAGTCGGTTATTTGAATTTCTGACACCTTGAGTTGGTAATTTTTGTAGGAAGGAGAACAAAGGATAATAAAAAAGGGCTAAGCTTGCGCTTAACCCTTTCTCGGTAATATAAAGTGAATACTTACTTCGCTTTACCTTGGTTCGCTACCGCAGCTTGTTTTGCTGCGATTTCGTCTTGGTTACCTAAGTAGTAACGTTTGATTGGTTTCATGTTTTCATCGAACTCATAAACCATAGGTACCGCAGTTGGGATGTTAAGGTTCAGAATTTCATCTTCACCCATGTTATCCAAGTATTTCACCAGTGCACGCAGTGAGTTACCGTGTGCAGCAATAATGACTTTCTCACCGCTTGCAACGCGTGGCTTAATTACTTCTTCCCAATAAGGAACAACACGGTCGATAGTGGTTGCTAAGCTTTCAGTCACAGGTAATTCGCTTTCTGATAGTTTTGCATAACGTGGGTCGTGACCTGGGTAACGCTCATCATCTTTAGTCAGATCTGGTGGAGTGATGGCGAAGCCACGGCGCCACAGTTTAACTTGCTCGTCACCGTATTTTGCCGCTGTTTCTGATTTGTCTAAACCTTGCAGGGCACCGTAGTGGCGCTCATTCAGTTTCCAGCTTTTTTCAACTGGCAGCCATTGTTGCTCAACTTGATCAAGAATGTTCCACAGAGTATGGATAGCGCGTTTCAGCACAGAAGTGTAAGCAAAATCAAAGACAAAGCCTTCATCTTTCAATAATTGGCCTGCAACTTTTGCTTCTTCGCGGCCTTTATCAGATAACTCAACATCCGTCCAACCTGTGAAGCGGTTTTCTTTGTTCCACTCACTTTCACCGTGTCTTACTAAAACCAGTTTAGTTACAGCCATAGCTAAAACTCCTATCAGTACATTCTAATTAGAAATGAATTGTTGCTGACCTACATTATAGGGATAGTCAACTTGAACGCCAGTAGCAACTTGTTTTTTATCCCTATCAATGTGAAAAACAAATACGACACCAATAGTGATATTTGTTTTCTTGGTTAATTAATTTGTCGATACAGTAAATTTAACTCTAATTGAATCGATACAGCAAGCGATAAAATCACTGTTTACATATTCTTATGATGGATATCAAGCAAAGCATCTTGCGACTTTATGAAAAGCTATCAGCAACTTGGTTTATTTGCCAAATTACTGACACTTTTTAGCTGCGGATAACCTCTTCAATATCGTAGCGATATTTCCCACTCTCAGGAACGAAGGTTAACCGATGAGTTATACAGTCTGGCGCATCTTCCTGATGGTGGGTAACAAATAGCAATTGGGTATTACCTTGCTTGAGCATCACATCAATAAAGCGCAAAACGAGTAATCTATTCAGTCCATCAAGCCCTTGCAATGGTTCGTCTAGAATGAGCATCGCTGGATGTTTGACAAGTGCTCGCGCGATTAAAACTAACCGTTGTTGGCCCCATGAAAGGCTATGGAAAGGTTGTTGCGCGGTTTGAGACGGAAACCCTAACAACGCTAACCATTCATACGCTAATTGTATCTGGCGATCCGATGGTGTTTGGTATAAACCGATGGAATCATGGAAACCAGAAATAATCACATTGAGCACACTAGTCGCGACGCGATACTCTTGGTGAATACTGTTACTCACATAACCGATGTGGCGCTTAATGTCCCAAATGGTTTCTCCGCTGCCGCGGCGGCGGCCAAATAAAGTTAAATCATTGCTATAGCCTTGTGGATGATCACCTGTGATTAAGCTTAATAAGGTGGATTTCCCCGCGCCATTTTCACCAATAATTTGCCAGTGTTCACCAGGGTTAACATGCCAAGTTAATCCATGCAAAATGGGCTTGTCGTTATAACTGATGACACCATTATTTAAAATGATACGAGGGGTTGTATCATCCAGCCTTTCGTCGTTGGTTGGGTCTTCTGTATCTGGAATGGACAGCTGCTTAATTTTTTCACTGTGCTGTAACTGGCTGATTAGGGTGTTAGCAAGTACTGACTCTCTATCACCAGACATCGTTAATTTACAACCCGCTACTACGCCCATATTTTCAATATAATCTGGAAGTTCATCAAAGCGGTTTAATACTAAAACTAACGTTAGGCCTTTTTCAGACAAACTGTAGAGTAGTTCGCTCAAGTTGCTACGCGAATAGACGTCTAAGCCATCAAAGGGCTCATCTAAAATCAGTAGGTCAGGATTACCCATTAATGCCTGGCATAACAGAACTTTACGTGTTTCCCCTGTAGAAAGATATTTAAAACGACGAGAAAGTAAGTCACGGATGCCGAATCGTGCGGCGAGTTCTAAGCAATATTCATTGTCTTTATGGTTAAATTGAATGATTTCAGCAGCGGTATAACCAGTATCTTCCTCATCATCACTGAGCAGGTCGGTATTATTACGTTGCCACTCTTCACTAATGATTTTTTGTAGCTGTTCAAACGAAAGGCGGACAGGGGCGTTAAAGGTATTTTTGACAACACCAGAAAGTGGTTTGAGCTCGTTGGAAAGAACGCGAGCCAGTGATGATTTACCACTGCCGTTAGAACCAATAAATGCCCAGCTTTCACCTTTGTTAATATTGAGTTGTGGAATATCAAGCGTTTGTGTTTCACTGAGCTTAAAGCTGCTATGTTGTATTGTTATTGCGCTCATCAAGCTTCCTTATCATGAATATTTACCTTGTTATCTAACAGGAATAATCAGGATTGAGGATAAAGTCAACAATTGAGCGAGGAGGGCGAGAGAAAAAGGTGAATGCTTACTTACTTTTTCAAGCAAGTAAGCTGATTTATTTAGCAAAGGGTAGCGACAATCACTTGGTCTGCATTGAAAAGTGCAGTGATCGTATCGTTAACTTGCAAAGATAGAGCATCAACATCACTATTTGGCAGGGTTGAACAGAGTGTTTCACCGCCTGTTAGTGTGACGATCACTTCGCTATTATCTTTACCACGTTCTAGTGTAGTGATTTTGCCTTCAAGACGGTTATCGAACTCGGTTTGGTTTGGTTGTTTGCTGAGCTTAACCCAAGGCGCTTTAATTAATGCGAGCACTTCTTTGCCTTCGACTAACCCTAAACGGTTAGCACTTTGCTCAGTCAGTGCGGCATTGATCACTGTACTGTTATCCGCTAAACGGATTTGAACGTGTTGTTGGACATGTGTATGGTCGCGAGCAATCAATGTACCGAAAAACTGGTTACGTGCACTCGTTTGCAGTGAAAAGCGCGAAATTGCCGCAAGTAGGCTATCAAGGGGTAAATTATCTTCCTTGAGAACATCAAAGGCTTTCTGTTGAATTTGTGCTAATAAATCATATAGCTGGAGCAGTCTTTCGCCGTAATGTGTTAATGTGGTGCCACCACCGCCTTTTCCGCCAGTTGCGCGATCAACCAGAATATCATCGGTGAGTTGGTTCATCTCATTGATGGCATCCCAAGCACTTTTATAACTAATACCTGCAAGTTTAGCGCCTTGGCTGATAGAACCGGTCGCTTTAATTTGTTTGAGTAGTGCGATACGGCGTGGATCAGCAAATAAGCTGCCCTGCAACTTAAGTGTGAGTAAGATTTCTGCCTGCATATTTTTCTCCCTTCCAGCTAGGTTGGTGGTGACAGAGTTAAAAAGCACGTTTAGTATGTCGTTAGTATAATATTTTGTCTAAAATAGTCTGCATTATAACGTGATTATGCGTTATTATTTTGATTTGATTTATAATCATTGTATTTATAATAGATGTATTGAGAGTCGAATTTTCCCTCGTCAGCGTATCTTGTAGGCTGGTGGGTACAGTATCACTGAAGAGGCTTTTTTATGTTAGAACTCATTAAAAGTTTAGGTTTTGCTCTGATGATGGTTCCAGTTGTGATGTTTTTAATCATGGGCTTGATTTATGGCTTAGGCGCATTCTTTAACTTACTGTCTAAAGCTCATGTTCCGCATCATAACACTGAGAATAAGTAACCCTTAGCGATTACCGCTCGTACTGATCATAGACCCCCTGATTGCGAATGCAATCAGGGGGTTTTTCATGTTGAAGAGAAATCTCTTAATGATAGGTATTTATTATCGTAGTAATTTGAAAATAACTGTCGACGGCGGTGAAGGTTAAATTGTTCTTGTTCTTCTTCTGTTCTCATCAAAAAATTATTGTGAAACTTTTGTAGTGTAGCGACAGGGTCGTTTTGATTATTATCTACAAATTGTTTAATAGCTTCGATAACAAAAAGCCCACAACCGTTTGGGACATGCTTTTGAAGATTTCCTTCAATAAATACGACGTCAGGATTGTTTACTCCCATTAATTCAGCAGAATTGATGAGTTGATTACGAACATCCAAGCTGAGGGGATGGAAGGAGTTAAAGACCAAAGCTTTCATTTCATCGGTTGATGAATCTTTATAAATCATCAACAAAATCCAATGCTCATGTGTGTTTACGGGGATTAATTCATATTGATTAAATGTCTCATTTATTATTTTTTCTGCGATGATGTCGTTCAATTGATTTGTATTGCTTTGTTGTGGATCGGGAGCATAAAGGCCTAGAGCATGGTTGATAGTGATGTCTTCTGATAAGACATTAATCCCCTTAATTGCGGAGTCGATTTCATCCGATTGTGTCATCCGGTTATGACTCCATGGGTTTAATTCCTCTAACGGTTTAGAGAAGGTTTCTTCAGGTAAACACGCTTTAAGCAAATTCACAGTGTCTCGCTTAGATGCCTGATTTTCTATTGTTGAACCAATGATATACAGTAACTTAGATGGTTTAATGAAAGCGTCTTTATGATGTGTTGATTGATATAAGACTTTACTCGTTTCTTGTATTTCTTTATCGATACCTTGCTTTCCAGATCGTTTCCCGCTAAATAAATCAAACAGGATATTCTCTGCTTTTCTTCCCTCTATATCTTGTCGAAGAGCGATATTGTGTAGTAAATCAATGCTATTCAAGTTTCCATCACTCGCAGAACTAGCCAAAAACTCTAAGGTTTCAGGGACAATTTCTTTTGCAAATAGCCCATGGAATTGCTCAATAGTTAATCCACCCATATAGTGAGTTTGAGATGGAGAAAGGGTTGTCGGTTGAATGGCCATGGTCTCTCCGTTGTTTTTATCTACTTGCAAATATTTGACGAAAAATTCACATGTGTACGATTTGTGCCGATAAAGTTACAAGGGAAATAAGTTGTAAACTATACAAAAACGATTTTTTCAAAAACTAAAAATGGTGGGGACTGATTTATTATTTATGGATAACATGCAGTAAAGTTGCATCATTTCTTGAGCCAGCACACTTTTATACGTAGTTTAACTTTAAGTTATCGCTGTGTCCTGATATATATAGCGTGTTAACTAATACTATGGTGGATTAAAATGAAAAAAGGTTTGGTATCTCTTCTTGCTAGTGCAACATTAACGTTAACAATGGCAAGCAACAGCTTTGCCGCTGATAAAATTACCGTTTTCGCTGCTGCTTCTTTAACTAACGCGCTGAATGAAATTTCAGAACAATACAAAAAAGAATCCAATGTAGAAGTGGTGGCATCTTATGCATCGTCTTCCACATTAGCCCGTCAAATTGAACAAGGCGCACCTGCTAATCTGTTTATTTCTGCTGACCAACAGTGGATGGATTACGCTATCGATAAAAAATTAATGGTCGAAAATACACGCTACACCTTATTAGGTAATGAGCTAGTATTAATCGCACCAAAAGATTCAAAAATAGATAAAGTCGAAATTAACAAACAAACAGATTGGAAAAAACTGTTAGATGGTGGCCGATTAGCAGTTGGTGACCCTGACCACGTGCCAGTCGGTATCTATGCGAAAGAAGCATTAGGTAACTTAGGGGCATGGGAAACCGTTGATCCATTATTAGCACGTACCAATAACGTGCGTAGTGGTATGGCACTGGTTGAACGCCAAGAAGCACCTTTAGGTATTGTGTACGGCTCTGATGCGGTTGCAAGCCAAAAAGTAAAAGTGGTGGGTATTTTCCCTGCAGATTCACATAAACCTGTTGAATACCCAATGGCTATCGTTAAAGATCAAGACAATAAAGCGACTCGTGACTACTACGAATACCTGAAAACCCCAGCGGCTTCTGAAGTGTTCAAACGTTACGGTTTTGATCCACGTACTAAATAAAAACTAAGAGAGTGTTTCGTTGCAGATGTTAAGTCCTTATGAATGGGAAGCAATTTACCTGAGCCTCAAAGTATCCAGTGTCGCTGTGATCCTCAGCTTACCCCTCGGTATTTTAACGGCTTGGGTATTGGTTCGCTGTAATTTCCCGGGTAAAACACTGCTCGATAGTATTATCCATCTACCACTGGTGCTGCCACCCGTGGTAGTGGGCTATTTATTATTGATCAGCATGGGAAAACGCGGTTTTATTGGTGAATGGCTGTATAACTGGTTTGGTTTTAGCTTCACGTTTAGTTGGCGAGGTGCAGCACTTGCATCTGCGGTGGTGGCTTTCCCCTTAATGGTGCGGGCTATTCGCTTGGCTCTCGAAGCGGTAGACCGTAAACTCGAACAGGCCGCGAGAACACTAGGGGCAACGCCTTTACGTGTCTTTTTTACGATCACGATCCCTCTTTCTTTACTGGGTATTATCGTGGGTACTGTGCTGGCTTTCGCTCGTTCTCTGGGTGAATTTGGTGCCACTATTACTTTCGTGTCTAATATACCAGGTGAAACCCAAACGATTCCCCTTGCTATGTATACCCTGATTGAAACACCTGGTGCGGAAGTTGATGCTGCCCGTTTGTGTATTATTGCCATCGTTTTAGCTTTGATTTCATTATTAATTTCAGAATGGCTAACCCGTTGGGGTAAAAAACGTTTGGGGGTAGCGTAAGATGTTAGAACTCGACTTTTTCCAAAAGTTAGGGGATTTGCAATTAGAAGTGAATACCCAGCTACCCACTGAAAGTATTACTGCCGTTTTTGGATTATCGGGGGCAGGCAAGACCTCTTTAATTAACGTGATTGGTGGGCTAACGAAGCCCAACAAAGGGCGCATAGTGTTAAATGGCCGCACCTTAGTGGATATCGAAAAGAAAATTTGTTTGCCGCCTGAACAACGCCATATTGGCTATGTGTTCCAAGATGCTCGGTTATTTCCGCATTATCGTGTCAAAAATAATTTGCGTTATGGCATGGCCTCAACAATGAAATCACGTTTTGATGACATTGTTGAGTTATTGGGTATTGAACAACTCCTTAATCGCTATCCGATAACGTTGTCGGGTGGGGAAAAACAGCGTGTTGCTATTGGTCGTGCATTGTTAACGGCCCCTGAAATTTTATTGATGGACGAGCCGCTGGCTTCTTTAGACTTACCGCGTAAACGTGAGTTATTGCCTTATTTAGAAAAACTGTCTCAAGACGTTAAAATTCCCATTCTGTATGTAAGCCATAGTTTAGATGAAATCCTGCGCTTGGCGGATAAAGTGATTGTGATGGCAGACGGGAAAGTTAAAGCGTTTGGGCCACTTGAAGAAGTATGGGCGAGCAGTGCGTTGCGTCCTTGGCTACAAAAAGAAACATTAAGTAGTGTCATCAGTGCGACAGTGCATAGCCAGCATCCAGATTACGATATGACAGCAGTGGTTGTCGGTGGTCAAAAGTTATGGATCCCGCGGGTTGATAGCCATCAAGGTGCAGAATTACGTATTCGTGTCGATGCTTCTGATGTTTCATTGGTGCTAGAAAAACCGTCAATTAGCAGTATTCGTAATATTCTTTCTGCAGAAGTGGTTGAATGGATTGAAGATGGCGAGCAAATTGATGTGAAACTGGATTTAGGCGATGAGCACTATTTGTGGGCTCGTATTACGCGCTGGGCTCGTGATGAGCTGTCAATTCGTAAAGGCCGCAAGGTGTATGCGCAAGTTAAGGCTGTGTCGCTGTCACGTCATTTATAATCTTAAATCATGTGGTTAACAGAAAGCCACATACAACAGTATGTGGCCAAGATGGTGGTATTTATTCGTTATCCGTGCTGACTGAAAGTGATACATTCATAATCAAAAGGAGGGCTTAAATCCAATCGCATTCGCAGACTCTTCATGATCAAACGGCATGGCTGGGTTTTTCTTTGTCATTATATTGTTAATCAAACTGTTAGGGAAAACCTCTATGGCTGTATTGAAGGTTGCCACATTACTGTTGTATATACGAATTGCAGCCCCTACGTTGTCTTCTTGTTCTGAGATTTCATTCGCCAAATCACGATAAAGTTGAATTGACTTTAAATCAGGGTAATTTTCTACGGCGACATTAAAATGACTTACCGCATTTTTAAAATCGTACTGAAAATCCTTTAATGTGTCAGGTGTTACATCATTAGCTGAACGGTTTAATTTCGCGGCTGCGGTACGCATTTGAGTTAAACTATTGAGCAATGATGATTCATATTCTTTATGGTCTTTTACCAAACCTTCAATTTTAGGAATAATTTGTGTTTTTTGACGCTCTTGAGTGATCACATCAGCCCAAGATTGGCGAAGCCGATTGTGTTTTTGAATAATACTGTTGTGGATGAGGATCGTTGCGAGTATAGCAATAGCGATGATGACTATAAAAATTAAAAATCCACTCATGGATGATTTCCTTATTTTAAAAATTATTATTAGTATATTTTATGATATTTTGGTGTAGCGTCATTAGTTTCTCTAGTTTCGGTAACTTATTTTTTTCACTAATTTCATCAGAAAATTCAGAAATACTTTCCAGATTATAATGATATTTTCCACTAATAACATCGTCATCAGAGAAACTAATACACATTACACCCTGTTGGTTTATTTCAATATTGAGCTTTTTAAATGTATTTCGTGCATTCAGTAATAATTCAACGATAGTTGGTTTTAACCATTTAGATAATTCTAACTCATTCATCGCACCAAGTTTGAAATATTTAGAGAATTCGATTGATGAAGCTTTATATTTTGTTGCATGGGGTACGATACCGCTTGAGATAACTGCTATATTTTTAAAATATGAGTAGTCGGTCATGATCCCATAACGGTAATAATGGTCATAACGGGTTTTCTTCGTTGTTGTCGTGTTACCTTTGCTGTCGGTTGTCGTTTCTTCGGTCTCAACTTCATCAACAAATTCAAATTTATAAAAACTGAATGCTGGTACTGTGTCTGAAAGTGTGGGGTATTCATACATTATTTGCCGTGAATAGTTGCCTCGGTTAAATTCGACAAAATTTTCAAGGTTATTATGCGCTATACCTGAATTAAGTGGCTGAGGATGAATCCCATAATCTAACAACGCAATACCAGTGTAGATTTTGTGACTGATTTTCTTCATTCTGGATCTTCTAAATAAGCATACAGACAAGGACATCAGAGTTATGGCAGCACTGGCAACTAGGATATAGGAATGGTATTCCCCCCACGCTTTATCATAGTCGGAATAATAGGTGATATATAGCACCCAGAGAAAAACACTAAAGCTCAAAGAAGCAAGGGTATACAAAATACCATTTTTATACTTGAGTGGTTGGCCAAAGTTCTGTACTAACTTTAGTGCCTTATTGAAATCATCGTGATTTATTGCATTGTTGGCGATGTATTCAATTTCTTTAATGATTTTTCTGACAGAAGAATTATGTTTTAGCATTTTTAAATTATTATATTTATGAGTCCTAAAAGCATTATCTAAAAAAAAGAGGCATTAATATACAAATATAAAAAGATTGAAAATAATGGAGATTGAGGAATATAAGTAAAAATAATAAAGATATGGGTTAAAATACTTCTCTTTTCCCAGAGGCGATAAAGATGCAGAATAAAATAGTATTATTTATTATTTTTAAGCTTTTGTTGTTTTCTTCTTGATGATTAATTTTCAGAAATGACCTAAAAAATAAAAAGAGAGCATTGCTCTCTCTTTTTATACAAAAACGTTTAAATATTATAAAACGTATTTGCGGATCACTTCAGCGATACCAGGTTCGGTATTTTCGCGAGTGACCAGTTTGGCTTGCTGCTTGATTTCATCGACAGCGTTGCCCATTGCGACGCCGAGGCCTGCGGTGGTAAGCATGCTTAAGTCATTGAAATTATCACCAAAAGCGACAACATTTTCCATTGTCATACCTTGGGATTCAACCCACTCTTTTAAACGTTGGCCTTTACTATTTCCTTTACGACCCACATCCACCTGATCCATCCAAGACCATTCACAATCTAAGCCAAAATCATTTTCGATTTCGTTGACGACTTGGTGTAACTGCTCTTTATTTTGTGAGCTAACCGCAAATTTCCAAATAGAATCATAGTTATGCATCACATCCGCATAGTCTTCAACAAACTCAATGGTTGGACGTTGTGCGGCGGGTAATGAATCAGCCCAATTTAATGTGCGCGTAATACCTTCAGTTTTTGCGTTATATAACATCGCGTTATCCACATACATTAAATGTTGGATATCGGTTCCGCGTAACTTATCAATCATTTGAGTGACTGAATCGAGGGTCATTGGATTTGATTTGAGAACTTTTTTCCCGAGATAGTCATAAAGGTAAGTACCGTTACAGCAAATAGCAGGAGTATCCAGATCAAGCGCTTGGTAAAAAGGGTGAATGGCGACATGGTGACGGCCTGTCACGATGATCACTTTGACGCCTTGGCGGCGGGCTTCTTGTAGGACAGCTAACGATTCAGGCAGGATCTTCTTTTGATGATCAAGCAGTGTTCCATCGAGATCGAGCGCAATAACGCGGTATGACATAAACGGCTCCACGTGATTTTAGAAGTGACCTATAGGCGAGCTATAGGAATGAGGTCATTTTATCATCATAGCTGATAATAGTAACGAACTGAACCGTTTTAGTTTAACGATGTTGGTTTAAGGTAATAGCGGCATTGGCGTTAATTACTCACAGTAATTTAAAAAATATAAGGTATAGTGACCTAATACATTTAGGTTATCGATGCGGCTTAGCATTTTTGTCATGAATTAAGGAGTTCAGATGGAACAGGTTGTTTATATTGCAAGTCCCGAAAGTCAGCAAATTCATGTGTGGTCAATGAATGAAGTGGGGGAGTTGACGCTTCTGCAAACTGTGAAAACACCAGGACAGGTGCAACCAATGGTGCTAAGCCATGATAAAAAGCACCTGTATATTGGTGTGCGCCCAAATTTTCGCGTCGTAACCTATGAGATTGAAACGAAAGGCACGTTACGCTTAAAAGCAGAAACATCAGTACCAGGTACACCTGTACACTTATCCCTTGATAATACAGGTAAATACTTGTTTGTGCCTTCCTATCATCAACACAATTTATCTGTGTTATCGATGAATCAAGATGGTGTACCGAGTCAAGTGATCCAAGTGATTGAAGGCTTGCGTAACCCTCATTCATCTCATGTCGATGCAGATAATCAGCAACTTTGGGTGCCTTGTTTAGGGGAAGATCATATCCGCTTGTTTGATCTGAATGAGAAAGGGTATTTAACGGAAGCAACAGCTGACCAAATAACAACCGCGCCAAATTCAGGCCCTCGCCATTTGGCATTCCATCCAACGGAGAAAGTCATTTACTGTGTAAATGAACTGGATTCAACCATTGGTGTTTACCGTAAGTTCACCCGTTATCGTACAATGCAAACATTGGCAAACTACCCTGCAGGCAATGAAAGCCAACGTTGGGCTGCCGATATTCATGTGACGCCAAATGGTCGCCATTTATATGTCAGTGAGCGTTCAGAAAGCTACATTAGCCACTATATTATTTCTGATGATGGCTGCGAACTCACGTTAGAGGCGCGTTACCCAACCGAGGTACACCCAAGGGGCTTTAATATCGATGCAACTGGGCGTTTTTTAATCTCCAGCGGGCAAAAATCCGACCATATTTCAGTGTCAGAGATTGACGGGATTACTGGAAAGTTAACAGAGGTGGGGCGTTATTCTGTAGGTAAAGGCCCTATGTGGGTACTGTCTTTCATCCTTTAATCTCCGTCATACTTCGAGTTATAGCTGTGTTGGCTTCACGCGGGTACCCTAGTCACATACTTATGTATACTCCTAGGGATACCCTTGTTTGCCGCCTTGCTATAACTCAAATTATTTAGGAGATTATCTGTTTAAAAATCTGTTTAAAAATCTGTTTAAAAATCTGTTTAAAAATCTGTTTAAAAACAAAGCATTAAGTTTATTTTATTGATTACCCTAAGACTTTGGCCATGGTATCGGTGACCTTAGTGAGTTGCTCAGGGGTGATGATATACGGTGGCATAATATAAATTAATTTGCCAAATGGGCGTACCCATACGCCATTTTCCACAAACACCTTTTGTAAAGCGGCGGTATTTACAGGCTGCTTCATTTCAATCACGCCAATAGCACCAAGTACACGCACATCTGCAACAGCAGAGTGTGAGGCTAAGGGCAGCAGTTCGGTTTTGAGTTGTTGTTCAATATTGGCAATCGTTTGTTGCCAAGGGCTATTAAGCAACAGAGTTAGACTTGCATCGGCGACAGCACAGGCTAGGGGGTTACCCATAAAGGTCGGGCCATGCATAAAACAACCCGCTTCACCGTTGCTAATCGTTTCTGCGACGTGGCGTGTTGTGAGCGTCGCTGAAAGCGTCATATAACCGCCTGTTAATGCTTTACCTAAGCACATAATATCTGGTGATATATTGGCGTGATGGCAGGCAAACAGTTTTCCTGTACGCCCAAAACCTGTAGCGATTTCATCTGCAATGAGCAAGATCCCATATTCATTACATAACTGGCGCACACCTTTCAAATACTCAGGGTGATAGATACGCATTCCACCAGCGCCTTGTACGATCGGCTCTAAGATGATCGCTGCAATTTCACGATGATTTTTAGTTAATTCACGAATTAAAGGCTCAAGATCACTTGGCTTCCATTCATCATAAAAACCACATTGTGGGGCATCCACAAAGATATGCGGTGGCAAATAGCCTTTATACAGACCATGCATGGAGTTATCTGGGTCACAGACCGCCATCGCACCAAAGGTATCTCCATGATATCCATGGCATAATGTTAAAATTCGTTGACGTTTTTCACCTCTAGCTTGCCAATATTGCAGCGCCATTTTCAGCGCGACTTCGACGGCAACAGATCCTGAATCGGCCAAAAATACACACTCCAGTGGATCAGGAGTCATGGCGACTAACTGCCTGCATAAATTCACTGCGGGTGGGTGGGTTATTCCGCCGAACATCACATGAGACATCTGATTTAATTGGCTTATGACTGCTTGGTTGAGTTCAGGATGGTTATAGCCATGAATCGCTGACCACCACGAGGCCATCCCGTCAATCAATTTTTTTCCATCTGCCATTTCGAGCTCAACCCCGTGTGCTGCAACGATTGGATAGGCTGGGATAGGGTGACTCATTGAGGTATAAGGGTGCCAAATGTGTTGGCTATCAAAAGCAATATCGTGACTATTCATCATTACCCATTGTAAACTTTTTTAGATCATTTTAGTTGACATGATAACCACAATATTTAAACTGGCAACAATTTTTTCAACTGGAGTGTCTCCATGAATACATTAAAACAGTGGACAATAAAACAAGCTAATGAACTGTTTTCAATGCCTTTTTTTGAGTTGTTATTTCAGGCGCAACAAACACATCGCCAACATTTTGACCCACAGCAAGTACAAGTCAGTACCTTGTTGTCTATTAAAACAGGCGCATGTCCCGAAGATTGCAAATATTGTGCGCAGAGCGCTCGCTATAAAACAGGTTTAGAAACCGAACGTTTGATGGAAGTTCAGCAAGTGCTTGAATCAGCAAAAAAAGCTAAGCAGGCCGGGTCTACGCGTTTTTGTATGGGGGCCGCGTGGCGCAATCCAAAAGAGCGTGATATGCCTTATCTTGAAATGATGGTGAAAGAGGTGAAATCCCTAGGGATGGAAACCTGCATGACTTTAGGGATGATTGATAACTCCCAAGCCCAGCGCCTCGCTGAGGCGGGTTTAGACTATTACAATCATAACCTTGATACATCCCCTGAATATTACGGCAATATTATCACGACGAGAACATACCAAGACCGTTTGGATACTTTGGGCAATGTTCGAAATGCAGGGATAAAAGTGTGCTCAGGCGGTATTTTAGGCTTAGGTGAAAAAGTTAGCGACCGTGCCGCTTTGCTGGTGCAATTAGCCAATTTACCAAAACCACCAGAAAGCGTACCAATTAATATGCTAATGAAAGTGGAAGGCACGCCAATGGCAGACAATGAAGATGTCGATGCCTTTGATTTTATTCGTACTATTGCAGTGGCTCGTATCATGATGCCGACGTCATATGTACGTTTATCGGCAGGTCGCGAGTATATGAATGAGCAAACTCAAGCGCTCTGTTTTATGGCTGGGGCAAACTCAGTTTTCTATGGCTGTAAGTTACTCACCACACCTAATCCAGATGAAAACAAAGATTTAGCACTGTTTAGGAAACTGGATATTAACCCAGAGCGTATTGATACGGATGAAGGGGATAACCAGCAAGCTGCGAAATTGGCAGAAACATTGTTAACCGCTGATAACGCAAAGTTTTATAATGCAGCAGTATGATGAGCTGGCAAACTTTCCTACAAGATCAGATCGAACAGCGCAAACGTGCCTCGATCTGGCGTCAACGTCAATGTATTGAAAGATCTGATGGTAGAGAGCTATATCAAAATGGCGAAAAATACCTAAATTTTTCGTCTAATGACTATTTAGGGTTATCTCACCATCCTGAGATTATTGCTGCATGGCAACGTGGTGCAGATATCTATGGAATTGGGAGTGGCGGTTCAGGGCATATTACTGGGTATACCCAAGCGCATGTTGCACTTGAAAGTGAACTGGCACAGTGGTTGGGTTACTCAAAAGCACTGTTGTTTATTTCCGGTTTTGCAGCAAACCATGCGGTGATTACGGCGTTAATGACAGCAAATGACCGCATATTAGCCGATAAACTCAGCCATGCATCTATTATAGAAGCCTCAATACATTCAGGGGCTCAATTAAGACGCTTTTACCATAACAATACATCCTCTCTTGAAAATTTAATTAATAAGCGAGCTTCAGGGAAAACCCTTGTGATTAGCGAGGGGGTTTTTAGTATGGATGGGGATAGCGCCCCACTGAATACCTTGCAGGATATTGCAAAAAAACACAGTGCGTGGCTAATGGTTGATGATGCTCATGGTATTGGTGTTTGCGGCTTTCAAGGGAGAGGGAGTTGTTCGGCTTATGGCATTAAACCTGAAATTTTGGTGGTGACATTTGGTAAAGCGTTTGGTTTAAGCGGAGCTGCCGTGCTTTGTGATGACCAAACCGCGGATTTCTTGGTTCAATCAGCACGCCATTTAATTTACAGCACGTCTATGCCACCCGCGCAGGCGGTTGCATTATTAGAAGCGGTTAAACAGATTAAGTTGGCAGATAAACTGCGTGAAACTCTTCAGCAGAATATTGAATACTTAAGGAAAAATGCCAACTTTAAACAAATGAAATTTGCTGACTCAACCACAGCCATCCAACCTTTAATAATTGGTGATAATGAGACATGCCAACGTGCTGCAGCATTTTTACGCCAAAAAGGGATTTGGGTTCAAGGGATCCGCCCACCAACAGTTCCGCCAGGCAGTGCAAGGTTGAGGATCACGTTGAGTGCAGTACATCAACAAAACGATCTTGATAAATTATTGGAGGCTTTAGATGACTTCGATCATTTGTCATGACAAACAAAAAATTGCGGCGGCATTTGGCCGAGCAGCGACAAGATACGATGCTATCGCTAACTATCAGCAGACAGCAGGAGAGCAACTGCTCAATAAATTGAAATCGACCCTCGTTGCAGCGCAGGTTAACATGCCTTTACGGGTATTAGATGCGGGTTGTGGTACGGGTTTTTTTAGTCAAAAGCTGAAACATCAAGGTCATACAGTCACTGCACTGGACTTATCTTCTGGCATGTTAGATGTCGCCAAAAGTAAGAATGCAGCAGATGAATATTTGTGTGCTGATATAGAGTCGATCCCGACTCATTCAGCGCAGTTTGATGTGGTTTTTTCCAATTTATCCATTCAATGGTGTGAAAACTTACATGGTGCATTGAGTGAGCTATACAGAGTGACAAAGCGTGGTGGTGTGATTGTTTTTACGACGCTCGCAGAGCATTCGCTTAATGAATTATCCAAAGCTTGGCAGCTGCTTGATGAATATTCTCATGTGAACACCTTTTTGAGCCCACAAGCTATCACCTCGAGCTGCCAAACATGGCGCCATGAGCTGTCTTTTCAAAAAGATACGCTGTATTTCCCTGATTTAATTAGTTTATTGAATTCACTTAAAGGGATTGGAGCGACCTATTTGACCGAGGGACGCCAAACAGGGCTAATGACTCGTAAGCGCCTTCAGCAGTTAGCTTTAGCTTATCCGATGGCTCATCAAGGGCTACCGTTAACTTATCAAACCGTATTTGGAGTCATCTATCGTGACTAAAACTTATTTTGTAACAGGAACGGACACTGAAGTTGGAAAAACCGTGGCAAGTTGCGCTTTATTGCAAGCCGCTAATGCTCAAAAGTTTAACACTGTCGGTTATAAACCTGTTGCTTCAGGGAGTGAACAAACACCAGAAGGGCTGCGCAATAACGATGCTTTATTATTACAAGCGAATAGCCGAGTGAAATTGCCGTATTCATCAGTCAACCCCATTGTTTTTGAAGCCCCTACTTCACCGCATATCATCAGTGAAAAAGTGGGAGAGCCTATTGATTTTTCGGTTATTAATCAAGGGTTGTTAGAGGTTCAGAAAAAAGGGGATTGGGTGTTGGTTGAAGGGGCTGGCGGGTGGTATACCCCATTATCCACTGAAAAAACCTACGCAGATTGGGTTATTGAACAGCAACTTCCTGTTATTTTAGTGGTGGGCGTGAAATTGGGTTGCATTAATCACGCATTATTAACGTTAGAGGCGATTAATACCGCTGGTTTATCTGTGGTCGGCTGGATTGCCAATGAAATTGAACCCGCAGGTATTTATCAAGCTGAATATCTTGCAACACTCAAACGCATGACTAACTCACCTTGTTTAGGGATCTTACCTTATCAGCCCCAACTTAATGAATCCACGTTAGGTCAATATTTGGATCTTACGTTATTGTGAAATAAATAAAGGGCTTAACATTATTGTTTTAGGCCCATTTCCCCCTCTAATAAATGATCAATTGTTAAATGCTTTGTTGATCTTGTTTAACGTTCTTAACCTATTTTTTGTCAAGTTTTACCGTAGAAATAGTCTGATGATCGAACTAAAACAGATAAAATCTCTTTTTTTAAACGGATACTACGTAAAAATTTTTTCATATAACTGCCATCGTTTTGTCATTTATTCAATGTTTAACAAATTTTACTCATGACGAGAAAGCATGAGCCCTAAGGGCTTCAAGAGTTATCCACCATTTCTGTGGATAACCTTGTGTATTAACATTATAAAACAACTTCTATGCTAGGCGGCAAGCGGCTTTGCCTTTATTTGATGTGATTCTGGACTTTGAGATAATTTTATTTAAATACAATAGGTTAAATAAAATCAAGACTTCAATCTATATTTGCGATAGGGCGATAAAAACCAATAGCATAAAATATAACGTTTTCCAAAGGTCAAGCATTATTTTGGGGATAACATTTTTATAAACTCATTGGAACGTCGGATAGAGAAAATATTAAATTCAGGACTTGAAGCTGTTTTTTTATCCAGTATTATAGAAAAAGAGACACGTTATGAGGCGGTAATATGAGTAAGGATTTTAAGCTGTATTCTGATTTTCAGCCAGCGGGGGACCAACCTGAAGCAATTCGTCAATTACGCGAAGGGCTGCAAGATGGCTTAGCGCATCAAACGTTATTGGGAGTAACAGGGTCAGGGAAAACCTTTACGATAGCTAATGTTATCGCAAAAGAAAATCGCCCAACCATGTTGATGGCTCATAACAAGACCCTGGCGGCACAACTTTACAGCGAAATGAAAGCTTTCTTCCCAGATAACGCAGTAGAGTACTTTGTTTCTTACTATGATTATTACCAGCCTGAAGCCTATGTGCCTAGCTCTGATACATTTATTGAAAAAGATGCCTCTGTAAACGAACACATTGAGCAAATGCGCTTATCTGCGACTAAGGCCTTACTTGAACGTCGTGATGTCATTGTGGTGGCTTCTGTCTCAGCTATATATGGGTTAGGCGACCCTGATAGCTACTTAAAAATGATGCTGCACCTCACCGATGGCATGATCATTGACCAACGCTCTATTTTAAGGCGTTTAGCTGACCTGCAATACAGTCGCAACGACCAAGCTTTTACCCGTGGTACTTTTCGCGTTCGCGGGGAAGTGATTGATATTTTTCCTGCAGAATCTGACGAATACGCGTTACGTGTCGAGCTGTTTGATGATGAAGTTGAACGTCTATCTCTCTTTGATCCACTGACGGGGCAAATTCAACACCGTGTGCCTCGCTTTACGGTTTACCCAAAAACACATTACGTCACACCAAGAGAACGTATTTTGGAAGCGATGGAGCATATCAAAGAAGAGCTGGTGGATAGGCGAAAAGTGTTGTTAGAAAACCACAAACTGGTGGAAGAACAGCGTATTACTCAGCGTACTCAGTTTGATTTAGAAATGATGAATGAACTGGGTTACTGCTCAGGGATAGAAAACTATTCACGCTATTTATCGGGTCGTGCTCCAGGTGAACCACCTCCAACATTGTTTGATTATTTACCTGCGGATGGCCTACTGGTGGTGGATGAATCTCACGTGACCATTCCTCAAATTGGGGCGATGTACAAAGGTGACCGTTCCCGTAAAGAGACCTTAGTTGAATATGGTTTCCGTTTGCCTTCGGCATTGGATAACCGACCAATGCGTTTTGAAGAGTTTGAAGCTTTAGCACCGCAATCTATCTACGTATCTGCAACTCCTGGCAAATATGAGCTAGAAAAATCAGGCAATGAAGTTATTGAGCAAGTGGTTAGGCCGACAGGCTTACTGGATCCGATTATTGAAGTGCGCCCTGTGAGCACGCAAGTAGATGATTTGTTATCTGAAATCCGTATTCGTGTGCAGAAAAATGAGCGTGTATTAGTCACCACGTTGACCAAACGAATGGCGGAAGATTTAACAGAATATCTGGAAGAACATGGGGAACGTGTTCGTTACCTTCACTCAGACATTGATACGGTTGAACGGGTAGAAATTATTCGTGACTTACGATTGGGTGAGTTTGATGTGCTTGTTGGTATCAACTTATTAAGGGAAGGTCTCGACATGCCAGAGGTGTCTTTAGTGGCTATTTTAGATGCAGACAAAGAAGGTTTTCTGCGTTCAGAACGTTCTTTGATCCAGACAATAGGCCGTGCAGCACGTAACTTAAACGGTAAAGCGATCCTTTACGGCGACCGAATCACCAATTCGATGGAAAAAGCGATAGCAGAAACCGAACGCCGCCGTGCAAAACAAATGGCATTCAATGAAGAACATGGCATCGTACCGCAAGGGTTAAACAAGAAAATTGGCGATATCCTGCAGATAGGTCATAAAGTTGGCGGGAAAGGCAAAGGGCGCTCAAAAGATAATGCCAAGAGTGAGACATCAATTGATATACAAGGTATGTCGACGAAAGAGTTGGAACGACGTATTTCGCAACTTGAGGCACAAATGTATAAGCACGCACAGGACTTGGAGTTTGAAGCGGCAGCGCGAGTGCGTGATGAGTTGCAAGAGATACGGTCTCAGTTTATCGCCAATTCCTAATCTTCTTTATCTTCTTCATACTTCGCGTTGTGGGGGTGTTGGCTGCGCTCAATCACTCGGGTCACATACTTATGTATGCTCCCCGAGATGCTTTCACTTGCCGCCTACCCACAACGCAAATTATTTTGAAGATAAATTGTCATTTTATTTCATTATGTTGGGGAGTAGGGGAGTAGGGGAGTAGGGGAGTAGGGGAGTAGGGGCAATCACTCGGGTCACATACTTATGTATGCTCCTTGGGATACTTTCATTTGCCACCTAGCCACAACGCGAATTTTCTACATACTTCACGTTGTGGGGGTGTTGGCTGCGCTCAATCACTCGGGTCACATACTTATGTATGCTCCCCGAGATGCTCTCACTTGCCGCCTACCCACAACGCAAATTATTTTGAAGATAAATTGTCATTTTATTTCATTATGTTGGGGAGTAGGGGCAATCACTCGGGTCACATACTTATGTATGCTCCCCGAGATGCTTTCACTTGCAAAAATTGGCTTGAGTAGCATTCCACCTCTGGGAGCCAAAGGTGGGATAAATTAGGAAATTACAATAGCGGGACGGTTTCTTCGATGGCTTGTAGGAGCAGCTTTCTATCGTGGCGATAAGGGATATCATCCGCTTCGAGGACGCGCTGGATAATCTTACGGTCACTGCTAATATCACTGGTTTGTGTGCGTGGGCCAAGGATCAACGCATCAATCTTTTTGCAGCCAATATAGTTTTCCATCATCTGCAATTTCTCAGGTAAAGTCAGATTAGCGGCTGAAGAGCCCACTTCCTTACCTAAATTACCAATATAAATCATTGGGGATTTGCATTCACGCAAGGCAGTGGCAATCTCGTCCAGTAGTAATAATGGCATTAAACTGGTGAAGAAACTACCAGGACCAATGATAATCAAATCCGCTTGGTGAATAGCTTCTAACGCTTCACGTGTGGCCTTAACGCGAGGGTATAGGCGTAACTCTTTCGGAATTTCGCGCAGGGCATCCACATTGACCTCGCCATAGACCTCATTACCCATCTCATCAATCGCCATCAAATCAACAGGGGATTCTGACATTGGAATGAGTTGCGCATCCACTTTGAGCATATTGCGAATTAAATTAATGGCCTCGAGTGGCCTAACACTCAGGTGATCTAATGATTTTAGCATTAGGTTACCTAAGTTGTGGCCAGAGAGTTCTCCATTACCGCCGAAACGGTATTCAAACATTGCTGAAGCAATTGATGGTTCAGTGATTAACTGATTCAAACAGTTCCGCATATCGCCCCAAGCAATCCCGCCTTCGGAACGACGAATTCGACCTGTAGACCCGCCATTATCTGTGGTGGTCACAATTCCAGTTAGGCGAGGGCCTAAAGAGGAAAGGGAAGACATTACGCGACCTAGCCCATGCCCGCCGCCAAGGGCAACAACATGTTTCAGGCTCGCCAGACTACTATTTGGCATAGTGTTCCTATATCAATCAGTCAATATTCGGCAAATAAACAGTCACTACTTAGTGCTTTTTATCTGTGGTTTGCAGTGTTTACAGAGCCGAACGTATCAAAAATGAAATCTAAAATAAATTGGGCGTTAATCTACCATAAAACATCATTGTTCGCTGAGTTACTGTGATAAAAAACAATAAAAGGCAATATTCCAGATTTACCTTAACCTCTTAGCAAAAAAACACCTGAATGTTTCCATTTTGAATATTTACCTATATAGTGTAAATAATTCTCATTTTCATTGTTTGTGTTATGGCTCAATATGTCTGATTCTGAGTTGCAACGCTTGTTTGCACGCCATTCTTCCTCATTATGTCGCTACCTCAACATGTACCTTAAAGACCATAGTTTGAGTATGGATATTGTGCAGGAAAGTTTTGTACGGATGGCTGAACTGATGAAGCACTCAACGATTCAAGATTTTGACGCTTATCTTTATCGGATTGCGAAAAACCTGATGATTGATCACTTTAGGGAACAAAAAGCACGCCCTTCAATGGTTATCAGTGATGAGCAATGGCAAGAAATACCTGCACAAGTAAAAAGCCTTGAAGCAACAGCAATAAGAGAGCAGCAACTTAGCCAGATACAAGCCATTATTCAAACATTGCCCAAGAGAACACAGGCTATTTTTCGTTTGCACCGAGAAGAGGGATTGACTCAAACCGAAGTGGCTCAATTGTTGAATATTTCGCTCAGTACTGTTGAAAAGCATTTAGCCAATGCATTGGCTGTTCTGATTCATCAATGGAAGGATTAATCATGAAATCAACAACATCTCCATCTGAAATCGAAAACACAGCGGCGATGTGGGTCGTCAAGACCACTCAAAGAGAGCTGGATGCACAAGAAAATAGCGAGTTTCAGCATTGGGTGAATGCATCGAAAGAGCATGCCAATGCCTATTATCGTGCAAGGCAAATTTGGGCGTTAACTTCCTATAATCAACAGCCTAGAAAAACAGAGAAACCAATTAAAGCCACAAAAAGTTTTGTGAAAGTTTCCGTCGCAGCCAGTATTTTAGTGTGTTGTTTGGTGACTTTGATTTGGTGGGGTGAAAATCAAGAACAGATTGATTACCAAGCCAGAATTGGTGAAGTTCAACATATCATATTGCCCGATGGCAGCCAAGTCGACCTCGATAGTGGTGCACAATTACAGCTAGCTTTTGACGGGCAATATCGACAAGTCAATTTGCTCCAAGGACGCGCCTATTTCTCTGTTGCACCTATCACTGGTAGTGAACTGCGTCCTTTCCAAGTTAAGGCGAGAAATGGTGTAACTCAAGCGCTGGGAACAGAGTTTGCCATTGATAATGAAGGGGATAATGTTGGTGTAAGTGTCTATCAGCACAGCGTTAAAATATCGCTATTATCAGGACAAGAATTGACGGTAAAAGCAGGCAGCTTTACGCAATACCAGCAGCAAATTTTACCCACAATACCACTTGCCAAACAAGCGTCAGAAGGATGGCGTGAAGGCCAGATTATTTTTCAACAGCAAACGCTTTCTGAGATTACCGCTGAAATTAATCGTTACCATAAAAAGCGAATTATTATTTTAGCTAGCGACAGTAAGGAAAAACTAAGCGGCGTATTGCAAATTAACACACTAGAAAGTGGACTTAAGTACCTTGTGTCATCAAAAGGACTCACGATTTATGAAGTACCATTTTTCACATTAATCTACTGATAGATAAAGAAATTATTATTTTTCACAAGTATTTAAATTATTTTTACGGGTTTCTTTCATTTCTACGTCTTAATCTAAGTGATTATGATTTTTATTACCATTATCATTTTAGGGATGGGAAATGACTCAAAAAAAGCACCAATATAAAACAGCCACACTCTGTGTTTACCTTGTATTAGGAGCACTACCTGCATATTCATTATTTAACATTGCTCATGCCAGTCAATCAATAACTGCAACCCAACAGAAAATTTCATTTTCGATTGGAGCAGGATCGCTTGAGAACGTATTGTTGCAATTTGCCCAACAGGCAAAAGTTGAAATCATTATTAATAGCCAAGAAATGAGCGGCTTAAAAAGCCAAGGCATCAAAGGGCAGTTAACCTTGCAAGAAGGATTGCAGCAACTTGTTGGCGAAAATCCAGTTCAGGTCCAAATACACAATAATCGTATTTCTATTCATCGGGTAATTAATTCCTCCACAAGTGAAAACGTCATTAAGTTAGATAATATTACGGTGACAGCAAGCCAAATACAGCAAGGAGATTGGGTCTACAGTAGTCCCTCATCGGTGAGTGTGATTAGTAAAAAACAAATTGAAGACAGGCCACCGAAGCATATTGCTGACGTACTAGAGCTTACCACCGGCGTGTATTCCAGTGTCAGCCAGCAAGACCCGTCGCTATCAGTGAATATTCGTGGGATCCAAGATTATGGGCGTGTGAACATGAATATTGATGGAATGCGGCAAAACTTCCAAAAAAGCGGCCATGGGCAGCGTAACGGCTCAATGTATATTGATTCTGAGTTGCTATCTGGCGTTGAAATTCAAAAAGGAAACAATAGTGGTATGGGGAGTGGGGGAACGCTTGGCGGAGTTGCCACATTTAATACGGTAAATGCATCTGATTTTTTATCGAAAGATAAGACATTTGGTGGAAAATTACATGCCAGTACAGGGACGAATAATACTCATTTTATCGGTAGTAGCGCATTTGCCTTGGGAAATGAAAAGGGGGATTTACTGTTTGCTGCCAGTGAACGCCGCTTAGGTGACTATAAACCAGGGACGCACGGGAGTATTGGCGACATTCGCATCAACAATGATGCAGGGCATTATGACGAATTAGTGCGTGGTTTAAAACATACCCGAATTAACGATAGCAATTACCAGATGACCTCATATTTGGCGAAAGCAGGTTGGAATCTCAGTGAGTCACAACGCTTACAATTCAATTATTTAGAAACCAAAGTGGCGACACCTAATGCAGGTACATTAACTAATTTGGCGCAAACGTGGCCATATAAACTTGGATGGAAAAGCAGTGGGTTTAGTGATGTGACAACCCAGAACTATTCCCTTGATTATACGCAGTTTAGTGGCAGTCCATGGAGTACAGAATTTAAAGGGAAAGTGTATTTTGTTGATACGAAAGATGACACTGAAACTTATTCAACGAGCCAAATTTTTAATAATGGCTATCAGATGGATACTCGGGTTAAAACATTCGGGGTGCAACTCGAAAATCATTCAGAGATTGAATTTAATCATAATAATTTATTAAAAGCGCATTATGGTTTTGAAACTTTCCAAGATAAAGCTAGCAGCACCTCAACACGAGAAGCCGCATCAGGCGTAACACCAGATGGAAAACGTACGTTGAGCTCATTGTTTACTAATTTAACTTACGAATATGACGATTGGTTAACATTGGAAGGGGGAATGCGTTACGACTACTATACCCTCAAAGGGCAAACCAGCATGCGTTATGCCATCTTCCCTTATACAAAGGAAAATCCATGCACAGGTAGACGGTTACGTGATTGTCCAAGCACGCTGTATACAGAACATTGGAATGTTGATAAATCGGAAGGTGCGTTTTCACCTAATGCTCGTCTGGCTATTCGCCCAGGTGTCGAGTGGATGGAGTTCTTTACCAGTTATGGTCGTTCTTGGCGTCCACCTGCGATTACCGAAACACTCACCACTGGCAGCGCTCACAGTTCTTCAACACAGTTTCCTAACCCGTTTTTAAAAGCAGAACGCTCAAATGCGTGGGAAATCGGGGTGAATCTGAATTACCCCCAACTGATGCTTGAAGAGGATCGATTATTGGCTAAAGTGGCTTATTTTGACACGCGGGTTGATAACTATATCAACCTTGCGATTAACCGAACTAAGCCGGGATTGGTTAACCCAAGTATGGGGAATGCTGCGTACAGCAATAACTTAAATACGACACGTTTTAGAGGGTTTGAATACCAACTCAACTATGATGCAGGGTTTGTTTATGCAGATTTAACCTTCACTCATATGATTGGTAAAAACACATTCTGTGCTAACCGTGCGTGGTTAGGTGGCGTCTTGAAATTCCCAGAAGGTATTGGCCCTGGTAATTGGTATGCAGAGCCCGATGAGCAAGCAGACAATTATGTTAACTGCGATAGCGGCTCCATCTTTGGTAGTGCAGCAAATCTGCCAGGTGATAGAGGTTCATTCACACTCGGTGGACGTGCTTTTGATAGAAAACTGGATGGCGGAATGGTTATCCGTTTCACACCAGGTTTCCAAGACTATTCTGCACAAACCAATTACCCTTATTTAGCGGACTGGCCGAAATATACCCTCGTCGATTTATACGCAAGTTATTCAATTACGGATAATTTAATTATTCGCGGTAACGTGGAGAACTTAACCAATCGGGCCTATGTGGTGAGCTACGGGGAAAGCTTAGCGAATACATTAGGTCGTGGAAGGACGATATCTGGCGGGGTTGAGTTCCGTTTCTAAATACGTTCAATTACTTGGGGCATATGTTTTCGTTTTTGATTGGGATAATGCTTAGCAAAGTATTGAGTGAAAAACACGAAGCGATTGGTAACGATATTTATAACGGAAACAATGAGATGGGGAGCTTGCTCCCCATTTTAGATCTACATCAAGAAATGTTTAATTAAATAATAAGAGATGTTAATCATTTAAAGTGAAATTGTATCTTTGGCTAGGCTCTTTTTAAGAAAATTGTCTATGATAATAAGAACTTCGGAGATTATCGCTAATGTTCTGTAAGTCGTTGTATATTATATTATATATCGAATTCAGGTTCGCTTTTTCATATTCTATACGCTAGAATCCTTACAGAAATTAAGTGAACAGAGTGGTTTGTTTTCGTTATTAAATTAGCGGCTTTGTTCCAAATAAAACTCCTAGCCTTTGCGTCTAAGTTTGTTTTCACAAATATGATGCTCTGGCCGTGGCCATAGAGTCACCAGGGTGCAAGATAGAAATGTCTGCATCTCCCGTATTTGGAAAGGTGTGATTATGCAGCAACTCGTCGATCAATTTGACCGAAAATTTTACTATCTTCGGCTTTCTATAACAGATGTTTGCAACTTTCGTTGCACATACTGCCTGCCTAATGGTTATCAACCAAGTGGCCGCCATGAATTCCTCACTCTGGATGAAATTCGCCGTGTCAGCAGCGCATTCGCTGAATTAGGCACAGAAAAAGTGCGTATCACAGGCGGTGAACCTACCATGCGCAAAGATTTCAGTGAAATTATTGCCACCATTCATGAAAATGCAGCGATTAAAAAAATCGCAGTTACCACCAATGGTTATCGCATGGCGAGAGACGTTCAATCGTGGAAAGATGCAGGCCTGAATGCAATTAATGTCAGTGTGGATAGCTTAGACCCACGACAGTTTGCGGCAATCACTGGGCAAGACAAATTCTTCCAAGTGATGAAAGGGATTGATGCTGCCTTTGAGGCTGGCTTTGAAAAAGTGAAAGTCAACGCTGTGTTGATGAAAAATATCAACGACATTGGTCTGAAGTCATTCTTAAATTGGATTAAGCACCGCCCAATTCAACTGCGTTTTATTGAGTTAATGGAAACAGGGGATGGCAGTGATATTTTCCAACGTTTTCATGTTTCTGGCGAAACGATTCGCGACCGTTTAATTGAAGAAGGTTGGTATCGCCTTCCTCGTTCTCGCAATGACGGCCCTGCTCAGGTCTTTAGTCACCCAGATTACCAGGGTGAAATAGGCCTTATCATGCCGTATGAAAAAGACTTTTGTCAAAGCTGCAATCGCCTTCGTGTATCTTCTTTAGGTAATCTCCATTTGTGCCTGTTTGGTGAAAATGGCATTCCTCTACGTGATTTGTTAGGGGATGATAACCAAAATGAAGCGCTAAAAGCGCGGATACAGCGTGGTTTGCATCACAAACGCGAAACGCATTTTCTACATATGGGTGATAGCGGTATTACCCCTAATTTGTCCGTTATTGGCGGTTAATTCTTTTAAAATTTTCAGGAGAAACTATGTCCCAACTGACTCACCTCAATGCGTCGGGCGAGGCGCATATGGTTGATGTTTCAGCTAAAGCTGAAACTGTCCGTGAAGCTCGTGCAGAAGCTTATGTCACCATGAACCCCGAAACCTTAGCCATGATTGTTGATGGCAGTCACCATAAAGGGGATGTGTTTGCAACGGCACGTATTGCGGGCATCCAAGCCGCTAAAAATACATGGCAGTTAATTCCATTATGTCACCCTCTGTTGTTAACTAAAGTGGAGGTTGTTCTTGAAGCAGAACAAGCACATAGCCGTGTTCGCATCGAAACATGCTGCCGTCTAACGGGTAAAACTGGTGTGGAGATGGAAGCACTGACTGCAGCCTCGGTGGCGGCATTGACCATTTACGATATGTGCAAAGCGGTACAAAAAGACATGGTCATCGGCCCTGTTCGTTTGTTAGAAAAAACAGGCGGTAAATCTGGACATTTTAAGGTGGAATGATGATTACAGTATTATTTTTTGCACAAGTTCGCGAATTAGTGGGAACAGATAGACTTGAAATAACGGAAAAATATCAAACAGTTGAGTCTCTACGTCTTGCTTTGTCGCAAAAAGGTGATCGCTGGGCTTTGGCGTTAGAAAGCGGAAAATTACTGGCAGCAGTTAATCAATCATTTGTTTCCCTCGAACATTCACTGGTGGAAGGGGATGAAGTCGCCTTTTTCCCACCAGTAACAGGGGGATAATGATGGAAAATACCCATATTGCCGTCCAAACACACAACTTCAGTGTTGGTGAACAATATCAATGGCTTGCAGAGTGTGATAGCGATGGAGCCGTCGTGACTTTTACAGGTAAAGTTCGTAATCATAACCTTGGTGATACTGTTGCGGCCTTAACGCTTGAGCATTATCCAGGTATGACAGAAAAAGCCTTAGCAAACATTGTAGTAGAAGCAAGAGAACGTTGGCCTTTGCAGCGTGTGAGTGTGATTCATCGCATTGGTACTTTGCAGCTAGGTGAGGAAATTGTGTTTGTTGGGGTGACAAGTGCGCATCGCAACGCAGCATTTCAAGCCGCTGAGTTTATTATGGATTACTTAAAAACCAAAGCACCATTTTGGAAAAAAGAGACGTTGCCAGATAACGAACGCTGGGTTGAAGCGAAAGAAAGTGACGAAACGTCCGCAAGCCGCTGGTAATCGCACTTTTTCCTCCGAAAAATACGAATTTGCCGAATGGTAATGTCATAATAATGTGTTAGACTTTGGTTAATTTTCTCCGATTGCAGTATTTTTACTGTGTCGATTTTTATTTTAGCAAAAGGGTAACCATCATGGGTCAGTTTGATCAACGTAATGATTCTCTTGTCCAGAGGGCCGAAACTGGCGTTCAGGCATTTATGTCGCAAGTCTATGGTTGGATGACCGTCGGTTTGCTGTTGACAGCATTTGTAGCTTGGTATTCAGTCAGCAGTGGCTTGTATTACACCATTGCGACTAACAAAATTTTATTCTTCGGAATGATCATTGCTGAACTGGGTTTAGTGATGGGTATTTCCTTCTTACTGCAAAGAATTAGCGGAATGATGGCGACGGGCATGTTTATGCTCTATTCATTGTTAACGGGCTTAACTATTTCTGTCATTCTTGCCGCGTATACTGGTGAATCTGTCGCAGGTACCTTTGTTATCACTGCGGTCATGTTTGGTGCATTAAGCTTCTATGGCTACACCACTAAGCGTAGCTTAACAGGAATGGGTAACTTCCTGTTTATGGCGCTGATTGGTATCGTTGTGGCTTCCTTAGTTAACATCTGGCTACAAAGCTCAATGATGTACTGGGTGATCACTTACGGTGGTGTGTTACTGTTTGCTGCGTTAACGGCTTATGACACTCAAAAGCTGAAAGAAATGGGTGCTCAAATTAATGAAGATGACAGAGAAACAATGCGTAAATACTCCATTATGGGGGCGCTGTCTCTGTACTTAGACTTCATCAACTTGTTCCTAATGTTACTGCGTATCTTCGGTGACCGTCGCTAACAGCGAGTGAAACATTCATCACTAGAATGTTTTAGTGAATAAAATTCAAAACCCTTGTTACTTCGGTAGCAAGGGTTTTTTCATAGTAATCGTACTAAAAAATATAATTTTCTTATTATTTGAATGCCAAGCCTGAGTTTAATTAGGCAGCCAAATCGACAGATATTCATCATGGCATTAGGCAATTTTCTTTCTAAAGAGATAATACGCCGCAGAACTGGTGATAATAGCAATAATCAGCAATGGCCATAAACTTTGGAAAACCACTGAAAAATCTGCGTCTTTAAGGTAGATTTGTTTAGTGATTTCAGTGAAATGACGAATTGGGTTAACCCAAGTGATATCTTGTAGCCAAACGGGCATGTTCTCGACTGGGGATATATAACCAGAAAGCAGTACGGCAGGCATCATAAAGACAAACACCCCAATGAAGGCTTGTTGCTGCGTTGAGCACAGCGCTGAAATTAACAAGCCAAAACCCACTAGCGATAGACCATAAAATATCATAGTGGCGTAGAACAGCAGCAGTGAACCTGCAAATGGAATCTGATAACAAAAAATCCCGATAACTAACACAAGGCTTGCTTGGGCTGTCGCCACAATTAATGCAGGCACAGCCTTACCAATAAAAATCTGCCATGTTGTTAATGGGGAAACCAGGAGTTGATCTAGCGTCCCTTGCTCCCGTTCTCGCGCAATGGAAAGGGAGGTCACAATCAGCACGCCAATCGTGGTAATCAGCGCCACCAAAGAGGGCACAATAAACCACTTATAATCTAAGTTTGGGTTGTACCAATTACGAATAACCAACTCACTATTATTGGGTTTGATTTGGTTTTGTGTTAACTCTTGTTGATATTGCATCACAATCTGTTCGACATAATTTGCCGCAATTTGTGAACTGTTTGAGTTGCGACCATCAAGTAACAGCAGCATATTAGCAGGAGTATGTGAGGCGATATCTGCGCTAAAGTTTTGGCTAAAACGCACGGCTAACAGTGCTTTACGGTTATCGAGTGTGTCGCGAACTTCATGTTCACTTTTGACGAGCAACACATGGGAAAATGCACTGGCTTTGGCTAACCGCTGGGTAAGTTCAACAGAATGTTTGCCGCCATCTTGGTCAAAAATTGCAATGGTGGTATTTGTGACTTCTAGCGTTGCCGCAAGTGGGAACAAAATCATTTGGAAAATCACAGGTAAAATCAAAATAATTCGAGTTTGTGGCTCTTGTAATAATGATTGTAACTCTTTCATAACTAAGGTGTATAAGCGATAAAGCATAGTGCACCTCAATCCAGTCGACGGCGAGTTTTCAGCGCCGTTAGGCCAATAAATAAGATTGCTGATGCAACCAATAATAAGAAATCGATCAGTAACACCCAGTAAATATCCCCTGCAAGGAACAACGTTTGCAAGCTGCTGACAAAGTAACGTGCGGGGATAAAATAAGTTACCCACTGAATGATGGCTGGCATGCTATCAATTTCAAAAATAAATCCAGACAGCATAATTGCAGGTAAAAATGCGGCATTTAATGCTACCATTGCTGCATTAAATTGGTTGCGGGTAATGGTGGATATTAATAGCCCCATGCCAAGGGCCGTAGCAAGATATAGGCTCGTGATAACAAACAGCACCAATAATGACCCGCGGTATGGTACGCCCAGAACAAAGGTTGTAACGAGCATGCAAAGTACCATTACAAAAGAGCCAAGAACTTGGTAAGGTAATAATTTTGAGAGTAATAATTCAGTGCGAGTGATTTGGGTTGAAAGTAAGGCTTCCATTGTGCCGCGTTCCCACTCCCTGGCAATAACCAGTGATGTTAAAATTGCGCCAACCACAGTGATAATAATGCTAATTGCTCCTGGAATAATAAAATGTTGGCTTATTGCTGCCTCATTAAACCAGTAACGCATATTGAGCTCGATTAATGGCGAAACTGTGTTTGCCCGGTTTTCACTTTGTTGCTGCTGCCATATTTGCCAGACACCTTTGGTGTAGGCTTGAACAAAGTTTGCGGTGTTTGGTTCGCTCCCATCGGTAATAATTTGTATCGCTGCATGTCCTTCAGGTTGCAGCAATTGTGCTGAAAAATTCACTGGGATCACGATAATTCCACGAATTTCACCTGCTTGCATTTTGTCGATTAACGCTTTTCGGTTATCACTGATAGTGGCGCCAACAAAAGGAGAGCCCGTAAAGGTATCAACGAGCTCTCGTGCAGGCTGGCTTTGTTGCTCCATTAAAATGCCAAGACGCAATTTACTTGAGTCTAAGTTAATGCCGTAACCAAAAATAAATAGCAGCATCAATGGGATAAGTACTGCAATTAGAGCACTACTGGGGTCGCGTACTATTTGCTTGGTTTCTTTCCAGCACAAGGCTTTTAGCCGACGCCATGAAAAAGAAGAGGCGGCATGATTCATTTAGCCTCCTGTTGTTTGTCGTAATTCATTATAAGTTCGATAAATGCATCTTCCATGGAGGGGTCTGGGTTATCACGAGTAGCAACTTGTTGTTTTAGCTCGTCAGGTGTGCCAGCTGCGATAATTTTACCATGGTAAACAAGCCCTATTCGGTCGCAATATTCTGCTTCATCCATAAAATGTGTGGTGACCATCACGGTCACGCCTTTATCCACCATCCCATTGATATGTAGCCAAAATTCACGACGAGTTAATGGGTCGACGCCTGAAGTGGGTTCATCCAAAAATAAAATATCGGGCTCATGCATGAGTGAGCAGGCAAGGGCAAGGCGCTGTTTATAACCCAAAGGAAGGGAGTCTGTAATTTGATTGATAATTGGCTTGAAGCTAAAGGCATCCACCATTTCTTGGATCTTAGCCGACTGTTTTTTATGATGTAATCCATAAACTCCCGAAAAAAACTTTAGGTTTTGCCCCACTTTTAGATTCCCATAGAGGGAAAATTTCTGCGCCATATAACCAAGGTGCTGCCTGGCTTTATTTGAGCTGGTTTTTAAATCCATACCCAGCACTAAAGCATGTCCCTCAGTGGGCTTCATCAGGGCGCACATCATTTTAAAGGTTGTCGATTTTCCTGCGCCATTGGGGCCTAACAGCCCAAAAATTTCACCGCGTTTGACTTGAAAATTGACGTGATCTGTCGCTGCAAAATCCCCAAATTTTTTGGTGAGATTACGCGCTTCAATCACCGTTTCCTGAGGGTTTGGTGAAATTTGTGGCACAATGGCGGCTAACTCTGAACGGTGAGAAGGGCCGCCGCCAAGAAGGTCAATGAACGCATCTTCAAATCGAGGTTGTGCGGCAATTAGCTTGTTTTCTTGCATATTGAGCGCACTTAACAGACTTTCTTGAGATGCGCCAGGCTTTAGAATCAAGCGAACATAGCGGCCTTGGATAACGCCATCTGTCGTTTCAGGAAGCACTAATGCATTTTGTAATACAGTGCGCTTTTGTGCAGCTGGAACCTCAAGTAAATAGGAGCGCCCCGCCATTTTTTGTGTTAATAATTCAGGTTTGCCAGAATAGAGTAATTGCCCTTTATTAAGAAGCAGTACCTCTTTACATTGTTGGGCTTCATCAAGATATGAAGTGCTCCATAATATTAACATTCCATCATCGGCAAGGGTGTGAACCATCTGCCAAAGTTCACGCCTCGCAATAGGGTCAACGCCAACGCCTGGCTCATCCAATAATAACACTTTTGGCTTACCAAGCAGTGTACAGGCTAAACCTAGCTTTTGTTTCATTCCACCTGAAAGTTTGCCTGCAAGGCGTTGCGTAAAAGGAGCAAGGTTAGTGAATGACAGCAACTGTTGATAGGTTTTTTCGCGCTCTTCGCCAATAACACTGCGCAAATCTGCGTATAAGTCCAAATTCTCTTGAACCGTTAAATCCTCATACAAACCAAACTTTTGAGGCATATAGCCGAGGTTTGCACGCACTGCAATACTGTCTTGAATAGGGTCTAACCCCATCACACGAATATGCCCAGCATCAGGTTTGAGTAGTCCTGCGAGCATACGCATTAATGTCGTTTTTCCTGCGCCATCAGGGCCAACTAACCCTGTGACAGACCCACCGTTGATATCCATTGTGAGACTTTCAACTGCAGGAGAATCTAAGCCGTTAAAGCTTTTTTCGACGCCTTTAAGACTGATGCTGTAATCATCACTCATGACTATTTTTTACTTCTTGTTATTTGCAAAGTAAATGGTGACAGGCATGCCTTGGCGTAAAGCATCATCTGCATCATCAACAATAATACGTAAACGATAAACCAAATCGGTTCTTAAATCAGGTGTTTGTACACTTTTAGGCGTAAATTCAGCCGTTGGAGAAACAAAGCCAATTGTGCCATGGTATGGTTGATTAGGGCGGCTATCTGTATAGAGGGTAACTTGCGATCCAGGAACAGCGTTGCCAAGGTGTGGTTCACTGATATAAGCGCGTACCCAAACTGGGTGAGTGAGGGTAACACTAAAAATACTGTTTCCTGCACCAACATTAGTGCCAGGTTCAATGGCGCGGGTTAAAATAGTGCCATTGGATGGGGCAATTAGCACGGTGTCTTGTAAATCTAGCTCAGCCTGAGCAACAGCAGCTTCTGCTTGTAACCATTCCCCTCTAGCCGCCGCAATTTCTTCTTGGCGAAACCCACTTTGGTATTGATTCAGTTTGTCTTGCGCAGCTTTAAGTGCGGCAAAGGCTTGATTACGATTATTTTTGGCATTATCTAAATCATTGGCTGAAATAACGCGAGACGCAGCGAGCCCTTGTTGGCGCTTATAGAAATTATCTGCATATTGCCAAGCTGCTTGTTTTTGCGCAACTTCCGCTTCAACTTGGGCAATTTCTTGGGTGCGGTAGCCACTTTCTTTTAGCATTAATTGGGCTTTGGCGCTTTCTCGCACACCTTTAGCTTTATTTAAAGCATTAATGTAAGGCGCATCATCTAATTGACCAAGTTTATCACCGATCGCAATGCGCGCGCCCTCATCAACAGTTAAGGACACGAGCTTGCCAGGTACTCTGAAACTTAAGTTAACCGTTCGTACATCAACATTGCCATATAACGTTAATGTTTTATCTTGTTGAGATTGATAGTAATAATAACCAGAAACTGCAGCACCGATTAATATAACAATAATAAAAACAAAAATAGAACGGCTTTTATTGTTCATCGTTCACCCTAGTTAATCGACAAGAAATGATTCCACTTTAATCAATTAATCATATCACTTTTCAATTTGTTTGCGATGACGTAATCCCGCTAATAATATATTTGTGTGTTCAATAAGAACTTGATTAATAATTTTAAATTCATTTTCATTGATATGTTTCCACCCCGTTTGGCGTAATAAGGTTTCACGAGCGATACGAAATGACAACGTTTCACCTAAAATGGCGTGGGTATGAATAAGTGTTGTGAGGTGATTGGGGTCAGCCCCGATATAAACAGCAATTAAGCGGTTTAAACGAGAATGGATAGGGCCTAAAGCTTGCTCATGAATAATGGTATAAGCTTCGGTGGGGTTAAGTTGTTCTCGCGCTAAAATACGAGAAAAACTTAAGTTTTTCTTTTCAAGCTGAAAGTAATTATACGTTACCACTGTTTTTTGTAACAAATCGAGTGCTTCTTGGGGCGTTTTTTCATTAGCGGATTGATTTAAAAAGCGATCAATGGCAAGAAATACATCATGGAAACTGTCTTTAATATTTTTTGCAATCATCTTCGCGACAGCTAAATAAAGCCCTTCTTTAGAGCCAAAATAGTAGGAAATTGCGGCGATATTTTGCCCTGATGCTTGCGCAATCTTGCGGGTGGTTGCCCCATCAAGCCCTTGTTCTCCATAAACATCCGCAGCTGTAAGTAGTAGTTGTAACTTTGCGTTTTCTCCCCGCAAGGTTGGTGACGAATTTATATTCATAAACATTCCTTTAAATCAGAATTAAATCATACTTTATAAGCTCTAAGTGGCTCTTTATGTTTAAAAGGGGTCATAAACGACAACTCATAGTGTTGTATAAGTATATATACTATATAGAGGGAATTTTATATTAATTTATTACCCAAACTAAATTAATATATTTATCACCATCAAATAATGTTAGAATTTTGCAATGTCGCACGGCAGTTTGCGCTTTTTTCTTCTGACTCACTTCCCCCAGAACTGCCACAATCAATTTGAAGCGGTGAAGCTCGGAGTAATTTAATTTGACAACTTTTTCAGACCTCGCGTTAAACGAGGAAATTTTGCTTGCCATTAATGAGTTAGGCTATGAAAGTCCAACGCCTATTCAACAACAAGCTATCCCCGCAGTGCTTGCAGGAAACGACCTTCTTGCGAGTGCACAAACTGGAACAGGTAAAACAGCAGGCTTTACACTGCCTATTTTACAAAAGCTGGTTTCTAACCCTCGCGGTAATAATCGTCGACCAATCCGTGCACTCATTTTGACGCCAACGAGGGAGCTTGCGGCTCAAGTTGCTGAAAATGTAAAAGAATATAGCCGTCACTTGCGTATTCGTTCATTTGTTGTTTTTGGTGGTGTGAGTATCAATCCGCAGATGATGAAATTGCGTGGTGGGGTAGATATTTTAATTGCTACGCCAGGCCGTTTATTGGATTTAGAGCACCAAAATGCGGTTGATCTTTCTCAGGTCGAAGTGTTTGTATTGGATGAAGCTGACCGCATGTTGGATATGGGCTTTATTCACGATATTCGCCGTGTTATCAATAAATTACCGAAAAAACGCCAAAATTTATTGTTTTCAGCAACATTTTCGGATGACATTAAACAGCTAGCAAACAAGTTACTGAATAATCCCGTAACTATTGAAGTTGCCCCTCGAAATTCAGCATCTGAGCAAATAACGCAATACGTTCATTTAGTGGATAAAAAGCGTAAAGCTGAGTTACTGTCATTTATGATTGGTCGTGATGACTGGCAGCAAGTTCTTGTTTTTACAAGAACAAAACACGGAGCAAACCGTTTAGCTGAACATTTGAATAAAGATGGTATTAAAGCGGCGGCTATCCATGGTAATAAGAGCCAAGGTGCACGAACACGCGCTTTAGCGGACTTTAAATCAGGGGATATCCGTGTTTTAGTGGCAACTGATATTGCTGCTCGCGGCCTCGATATTGAGCAGCTGCCTTATGTGGTGAACTTTGAATTACCAAATGTTGCCGAAGACTATGTGCACCGTATCGGCCGCACTGGCCGCGCAGATGCAACTGGTATGGCGGTATCATTAGTGTGTATTGATGAGGCTAAACTGCTTAAAGATATTGAAAAACTGCTGAAAAAATCGATCCCATTGATGGCGATTGACGGTTATGAACCCGATCCATCTATTAAAGCAGAGCCGATTCAAAAAACACCACAGCGCAATGAACGCCGCTCTGGTGATAGAAACCATGGCAACAATACTAAGTCTCCACGTCGTAGTCATTCACCAGCTGCGAAAGCCGGTGGTAACAGAGGTTCAGCATCTACATCACCGTGGAAAAGTGCCCAGAAAAAAGTGAGTCAAGGGCGTAAGGATAGCTAGTTACATCAAAAAATGATGTGGCTATTAGTAACATAATGAGTGCACTAAATTTTAAGGGAGTAAGGCTTGGCTTTATTCCCTTAAAATTCACCTTTTATTCTATTGTTTAAACCAATCATTTGATTGATGCCAATCTTCCCAGCTTAATATTAATTTCAGCACGATACTATCTCAGTGATCATCAAATTGAGATGTACAGCATAAGATAACAATATTTTCACAAAATCCCTTTCAAATTTTAATAAAACAAATTAATTTCATCAGTGAATTATCAAAACGGGCATAAACGGGTTTATGCGGGTAAATACGGGCTTTTGTATTTTTCTTTGTATTTGCCCGTATTTGACCGATATGCAAACTATTAAGCGATACAGCATCGCTAAGTTAGGGGGAATTTGTGTTTTCTGAGAGAAAAATCACAGAAAATGGCTTTTTCCCCTGATCCTAACGTTATGAGAAAAACGGCTCAGTAATCATGAATTGATACGGCTATACTCATCACCATATTGAAAGGGGACAAATATGCTACAACTCGAAAGACATAATGCTATTGTTGCCCTCATTCAAGAACATGGTGCAATGCGTGTTAATGATTTGGCCGAGCGTCTACAGGTATCTCGGGAGACGGTGCGGCGAGATTTAACAGACCTTGAACATCAAGGAATGGTGAATCGAAGCCATGGTGGGGCGTTGTTATCAAATAAGCTAAAAACGTCGTTGATACCCTATTATGCACCTCAAGAAATGCCACCTTCAGTAAAACAAGGCGCATTTCGAGTTCGAACGGCGTTAAATATAGAAAATAAAACACGCATGGCGAAAGTTGCGTTGGATTTTATTCAACCACAGCAAATTATTTTATTAGATGGTAGCAGCAGCAGTTGGTTCTTAGCTAGGCAACTTCCTGAGTTTGAATTAACAGTTGTAACGCCTTCTGTTGCGATTATTCAAACGCTGATGCCGCGGACATCGACGCGTGTCGTCGGGTTAGGTGGGGAATTTTCTGTTGCAGAAGAAGCTTTTTTTGGTGAAACGACAATCAAACAAATTAATGAACAGAATGTCGATACACTATTTTTTTCCTGTCAAGGAATTGATAGAGACAGAGGCATTTATGCGGATAGTGAAGCTCATGCAGCACTCCTTAGGCAAATGTTTTTAATATCGCGTCGAATTATTTTATTAGTTGACCAAAGTAAGTTTGGAAAGATAGGAACAGCTCGAGTTTGTGGATTTGGTGATATTGATCTATTAATTACTGAAAAATTTGATGACCCATTATTCCAAAAAGAAATGACGTGGCATAACGTTAAAGTTATTACGATTAATTAAACTTATAATTAAATAATAAAACTCTGAATTTATATATGTCAGAGGCAGCATTGTATTAAATAAAATATTTATTAGGATGAAAAGATGAAATACTTAATTTCACCGTCTTTAATGTGTATCGATATGATGAAAGTATCTGAGCAATTATCATTTTTAAATGATAATGCGGATATGCTGCATGTGGATATAATGGATGGGCATTATGTCAAAAACTTGGCATTGTCAGTTGATTTTATTCGACAAATCAAACCCTACACACAGCTACCCATTGATGTTCACCTCATGGTAGAACACCCAATGGATTTTATTGATGATTTAATTTCTGTTGGAACTGACAGTATTTCTTTGCATGCGGAAATTATAAGTTCATATGCATTTAGAGTGATTAGTCATATTCGTAATAAGGGCAAAAAAGTTGGGATTGTTTTAAATCCTGCGACAAGTATTGAGGTGTTAAATCCTTATATTCATTTAATTGATAAAGTAACTGTGATGACGGTTGATCCAGGTTATGCAGGGCAAGCGTTTATTCCCGAAATGGTAGAAAAAATCTATGCTTTGAATCAGAAAAAAGCAAAAGGGAATTATTCATTCTTAATTGAGGTTGATGGTTCTTGTAATAAAAATACGTATAAAGCCTTATTAAAAGCAGGTGGGCAAGTTTTAATTATGGGAAGTAGTGGGTTATTTAAAAAAGGTATTCCGCTATCTGAAACGTGGCAAACGATGCAAGAAGATATTCTCACCTCACTGAATTATGCTTAGTTTTAAGGATTAATTATGGCAGGAAAAGTATGTGTATTTGGCTCGTTTAACTTTGATATGGTTGCCAGAGTATCTCGTTTCCCATTTCCAGGTGAATCACTTGTCGCAAACAGCAGTATGACAAGTGCAGGTGGAAAAGGAGCAAACCAAGCAACGGCGGCTTTAAAATCAGGTGCAAATGTCCATTATATCGGAAAAATAGGTGAGGACGCTTTTGGGCAATATGCACGTAGGCATCTAAAGTCAGTTGGTTTTAATGCCGTTACCTTATTGGTAACGAATGAAATTTCAACTGGAAATTCACTCGTTTATGTCGCTGAACGTGATGGTGATGCTGAAAATATGATAGCCGTTGACCCCGGCGCAAATATGACAGTGACAGACGATGAAATCACACAATGTGAGCCAACAATTTCTTGTGCTGATGTTGTATTAGTGCAATTAGAAAATAATTTACAAGCTATTGAGCGCGTGATTGCTATTGGCAAGGCGAATAATGCTTTTGTCATTTTAAACCCAGCGCCTTGGCAGCCAGTGACGAGTGAGATGTTACAACAGGTTGATTTAATTACACCTAATTCAACAGAGGCATGGCTAATTACAGGGTGCAAAGTGGAAGACTATGAAAGTGCGAGCCAAGCTGCTGACTTAATCCACGCTAAAGGATGTAAAAACGTCATTATCACAATGGGTTCGCTTGGCGCATTGTTATCTGATGATGAAGGGAAAATGATTATTCCGTGTTTCCCTTCACAACCTATTGATACGACTGGTGCTGGAGATGCATTTAATGGTGCGTTAGCGGCGAGGTTAGCAATGGGAGATTCAATCCGTTTTGCGACCCGTTTTGCATCTGCCTATGCGGCTGTGAGTGTTGAAAAGCTAGGGGCTGGCACGTTACCTGATTTATCTGAAGTAGAAGAAAGGTTACTCGCTCAGTCTATTTAATCAATTAAATTTAATAATAAAGGCATTAGGAAAATTTAGTTACATAGTTATCAAAATAATAGAAAGCACCATCCCTACATATAAGGTAAATATAATGAAAGCTATTAATAAATTATTGCTTTGTACTATTGTTGTCTCTGCATTTTCAACAGGTTTAGCTAATGCTGAAGATAAAATAAAAATTGGTTTTGCGAATAGAACATTAAATGGCGCATTTTTTAATGGGCTTGATCAATACATGCAAAAGCATGCTAAAGAAAAAGGTTATGAAATAATCACGACAGATGCACGCGGGGATTTAAATAAGCAAATCTCAGATGTAGAGGATATGTTATCTCAAGGAATTAATTATTTAGTTTTAAATCCACAAGATCCAGAAGCAGGTATTCGCATTACGAATATGGCAAAAAATAAAGGTATTCCAACCATTATTTTAGACAGTGATATTCCACTAAGTGCTCCTGTCATAACACGTGTTCAGGCTGATAACGGAAAAAATAATGTCTTAATGGGAGAGTATGCAGTTGATTTATTTGGTAAAAATCCAATGAACTGTGTCTTTATCAGTGGGAATCAAGGTAATTTAGTCGGTGAAGCTCGTCGAGCAAACTTTGTTCGTGGTGTGATGGAAGCGCAACTTAGAAAATATAACCAAACAAATCTAACAGTGTTAAGCCAAGGTTGGGGAAATTGGGACCAGCAAGGTGGTCTTAAAGCGATGGAAGATTTGCTCGTTGCACAGGGAGATAAAATTAACTGCGTTTATACCGAATCTGATGAAATGGTCTTAGGTGCAGTTTTATCTTTGAAAGCCGCAAACAAATTAGATAACGTGAAAATTTTCTCGAATGATGGATATAAAAAAGCACTTGAAGCGATTTCACGTGGTGAATTGCAAGCAACATCTTCAAATAACCCAGATACACTAACATCTGCTGTTATCGATGTTATTGCTAAGCATAAAGCAGGCCAAACAGAATTCCCTGATTATTCTTACATCACGCCAGTTGTCATTAATAAAGATAATGTTAAGAAATATTATGATGAAAAAGCACTGTATTAATTAAGTGCGTGAGGTGCGGTAATAGAATACCGCACCTCTAAAAATCTATCATAGTTAATAAAGCAAAAGGTATTTATGATGGAAGAATATGCAATTGTGACAAAGGGTGTGAAAAAAAGTTTTGGTGGGGTTCATGCCTTAAAAGATATTAACCTTAAAGTTAAGCGGGGTGATATACATGCAATTGTAGGTGAGAATGGAGCCGGAAAATCAACATTAATGAAAATTCTATCTGGCATATATACAAAAGATAGTGGGCAAGTTTTTATTAATGGTGAAGAAGTGAACTTCACGACACCAAAGCAAAGCAGACAACATAAAATTGGTATTATTTACCAAGAACTTGCTATTTCACCTGAGCTAACTGTCGCCGAAAATATTTTTCTGGGGGACCTTGGTTTTGGGAAAGCGACTATAAACCGAAAATTATTAAATAAACGTGCTAGTCATGTTTTAAAAAATTTAGGTTTTGATATTGATCCCACCGTTAAGGCTAAAACACTGAGTGTTGCATATCAACAAATGGTTGAAATAGCGAAGTCATTGGCTCGAGATGTTAATATTTTAATCTTAGATGAGCCTTCAGCTGTATTATCTGAGCGTGAAATTAATATTTTATTTAGCCAATTGAAATTTTTAAAGGCACAAGGTGTCACTATTTTATATATTTCCCATCGGTTAGAAGAAATATTTAGAATTGGGGATGCAATTACGGTTATTAAAGATGGGGAAACGACGAAAGAACTGGATCCTAAAACGTGTACAGAGGACGATATTATTACAGGTATGGTGGGGCGAAGTTTTGAAAATCTATACCCAGTTAAAAATACGCCAAGTAATGAGATTGCTTTGCAGGTTGAAAATTTATCCACTAAAAGCTTACTTAATAATATTAATCTTTATGTTAAAAAAGGTGAAATTGTAGGCCTAGCTGGGCTCGTCGGCTCAGGACGCACGGAAATTGCAAGATGCTTATTTGGCATCGATAAAATAATGTCGGGTAGAATCATTAAAGATAATAAAGAAATTATTATTCACCACCCAAGTGATGCAATGAGCAAAGGTATTGGATTAGTTCCAGAAGATAGAAAAATTCAAGGCGCAATTTTATCTAGACCTATTCGTGAAAACATTAGTTTGACAAAGTTACGCTCTATTTGCCAATTAAAAGGTGTTATTCGGGTTAGTAAAGAACGGGCATTAGCGAGCATCTTTAAAGATAAGTTAAAAATTAAATTTAACAATATGGATGACCCAATTTCGAGTTTAAGTGGTGGGAACCAACAAAAAGTCGTTATTGCCAAATGGCTAAATACAAACTGTGATGTATTAATCTTAGATGAACCCACTCGAGGTGTTGATGTTGGCGCTAAAGTTGAAATTTATCACTTAATTAATGAATTAGCGCAAAAAGATTTTTCAGTAATTGTTATTTCATCGGAAATGATTGAAGTCATTTCGCTTTCTCATCGTGTTTACGTTATGAGTGAAGGGCGAATTACCGCTGAGTTACAAGAAAATGAACTATCAGAAGAAAATATCATGCGTCACGCTATTGTCAAACATGAAAAAACAGCTGCAATGGCAAATTAACTCATTTTTAAATGTAGCGCTGTAATCTAAGTTACAGATAAAAATAAAAAGGATACACCATGGAAACACTAGAAAACTCAAATTTGAGTGTGGAAAATAAATCGAACAATCAACCATCTTTATTAAGAAAAATAGCAAAGTTGATCGGCGAGAATTCAACACTACTTGTTTTTATTATCATGCTCGTTGTTGCGGGTTTTTTATCAGATCGGTTTTATAGTGCCGATAATATTACTAACGTATTAAGGCAAAGCGTTCCTCTCGGGCTAGCTACACTAGGTATGCTATTTGTTATTTTAACAGGGGGAATTGATCTATCCGTTGGTGCAATTATGGCCTTAGTTTCTGTGGTTGTTGCATTAATGATCCCTGATATTGGTCTATGGCCCGCATTAGCCGTTGGTATTATTATGGCAACCATTATTGGTGCTTTTGCAGGTATTTTAGTGACCTGGTTTAATATCGCACCATTTATTGCCACATTAGCAATGATGACAATTGCTCGGGGCTTAGGGTTGATAATATCAAAAGGACAGCCTGTATTTATTGATGACCCTGCATTAATCGAATTTGGTACTGGTTATTTATTTGGGATTCCTTTACCTGTTTACGTATTTGGTATCTTTATTTTACTAGCTCAATTTTTATATAAGCATACGGTATTTGGTCGTTTAGTGGTTTCAATTGGTTCAAATGAAACGGCAACACGCTTTGCAGGTATTCGAGTTAATTATTACAAGTTAGCTGTTTATGCACTAAGTGGGTTAGCCTGTGGGATTGCAGGAATTTTAGCCACAACAAGAACAGGTGTTGGTTCTCCAGTATTAGCGGTTGGTTTTGAATTAGATGTTATTGCAGCGGTAGTTGTGGGTGGTGCAAGTTTAGCGGGTGGTCGAGGCACTGTTATTAACACGATTATTGGCGTTTTAATTTTAAGTATTATTTCTAATTTGATGAACCTGATGAATATCTCTGGTTATAACCAACAAGTGGTTAAGGGCATCATTATTATTATTGCTGTGATGCTGGAAAGTATTAAATCAAAAGTAAAATTGTAAGAACAATAGATAGTGAGCTAATAAATAGAGCTTATTTCCTGTAAAAAAACAAGCAAATAATTATCCATTGTGGAGAGTGCGATTATGAGTAGTGATATTTTTTCTTTAAAGGGGAAAGTTGCCATTGTCACTGGTGGTAAGCAAGGTATTGGAAAAGTTGTTGCACAATATTTAGCGAATGCAGGTGCAGATATTGCTATTTTTGATCTTGTTGATGCCAGTGATATCGCTGAGCAATTAGAAAAAAATTATCATATCAAAGCAAAAGCCTACCGCTGCAATGTGGTAGACCCTGAAAATGTGAAGGCGTGCATTGAGTCCGTTGGAATTGATTTTGGTACCTTAGATTTATTATTTAATAATGCAGGGATTTGCTTGCATAAACCGGCAGTTGATTGCGCCCCTGACGAGTGGCGTAAAATTGTTGATGTTAATTTAAATGGTGTTTTCTTTGTTGCTCAAGCATTTGCTCGTTATCTGATTAAAAATGATAAACCAGGTAGTATTGTGAACACAGCATCGATGTCTGGGACTATCGTGAATATTCCACAAGAGCAAGCGTCCTATAATGCATCAAAAGCGGCTGTCGTGCATTTAACCAAATCTTTAGCAGTTGAATGGAGCCAGCTTGGTATTCGCGTTAATTCAATTAGCCCTGGCTATATTCGAACTGAAATGACGGCGACGGTAAGACAAGATTGGCAGGATGAATGGGTTAAAATGATCCCATTTAAACGAATGGGGACACCTGAAGAGCTTGCTGGTGCTGTCATTTATTTATTATCTGACGCTGCAAGTTATACCTCTGGTGCTGATTTAATAATCGATGGTTGTTTTACTATCGTTTAATTGTTCATATTTTGAATGAAAAACACCTCAGTAAGTTATACTTATTGAGGTGTTTTTTTGTCATTGCAAAGCATGCTCATTTTTATACTTATTTAGCCAAGAAAATGTATTATAGTCAGCTCAAATTCGTGCCTTTATTTTCCATGTGAACATATTGAGCTATCCCATGGCCAATATGGCCTGTAAAAATTGATTTTTACCTTTGTTGTTTTTGTGAGCCATTTATGCGTGTTTTATTAGCTCCTATGGAAGGAGTTTTAGACCCCCTTGTTCGCTCTTTATTAACTGCGGTCAATGATTATGACCTTTGCATCAGTGAATTTGTGCGAGTTGTTGATACGTTATTACCAGCAAAAACATTTTATCGTTTATGCCCTGAACTCAAATATCAAAGTCGAACATTATCGGGAACCCTTGTGCGCGTTCAAATACTTGGCCAGCACCCACAATGGTTAGCTGAAAATGCTTATCGAGCCATTGAATTAGGGTCATGGGGGGTTGATTTAAATTGTGGTTGTCCTTCAAAAACAGTTAATGGTCACGGTGGTGGTGCAACGTTATTAAAGCAGCCAGATTTAATTTACCAGGCAGCAAAAGCGATGCGTGAAGCTGTACCAAAAGAACTCCCAGTGTCAGTTAAAGTGCGTTTAGGTTGGGATAGTATTTCATTCGCTCATGAAATTGCGGATGCTGTTCAACAAGCTGGGGCAACAGAACTAACGATTCATGGACGTACAAAAGAAGATGGGTATAAAGCCGAGCGTATTAACTGGCAAGCTATTGGTGAAATTCGCCATCGATTATCAATTCCAGTAATAGCGAATGGTGAAATCTGGGATTATGACAGTGCTCAGCGTTGTCTTGAAGTAACAGGCTGCGATGCTGTTATGATTGGCCGAGGTGCACTTAATACCCCAAACCTTAGCCGTGTCATTAAATATAATGAAATTAAGATGCCTTGGGAGCAGGTTGAATCTCTACTACTGAAATACACGGAACTCGAAAAGTTAGGTGATACAGGTCATTACCATGCTGCTCGGATTAAACAATGGTTGGGTTACTTACGCAAAGAATACCAAGAAGCCGATGAATTATTTTCACAGGTTAGGGCGTTGAAAAATGCAGAACAAATTGCAGCGGTAATTATGCGAGTTGTTAACCATTAATTGTAAACAATCCTGTTTAGTTACTATTTTTATTTGCGAATTTCGCTTATAAGGTCTTTACTTAAACTATATGGTAGGTATATCTAATGCCTATGATTGCATGCTTTTTTAGCTACTGTTAAATAAAACCTAGTCTTGGGAGGCTTTAAATGGGCGTGATTGCGTGGATTATTTTTGGTTTGATAGCTGGTGTTTTAGCTAAGTGGTTGATGCCTGGCACTTATCATATGGGGTTCATTATGACGACGGTGCTAGGGATTGTTGGGGCAGTCGTTGGTGGTTATATCAGCACGTTTTTTGGCAAAGGTAAGGTTGATGGTTTTAACTTTGGTAGCTTTGTCGTTGCGGTGATTGGTGCCATTGTTGTGCTATTTTTAGCAGGGATATTTGCAAAATAGTCCTTATAGACCAAAAAACTTTCTTAAATAAGCCACTTAAGTATGAGTGGCTTATTTATTATATAAGCTAAAAAATCAAGGTTCTATTGGTAAGCCATTATCTTGGCCCCATTCTGCCCATGAGCCGTCATATAGACGTATATTATCGTTACCTAATAGTGTTAACGCCATAAGAACGACAGCGGCTGTCATTCCTGAGCCACAAGTAGTTATTGATGGAGCTTGAATGTCTACGCCTTGCTCTGCAAAGATAGCTTTTAGGTCTTCAGGGGATTTAAACTCGCCATTCGCAACTAACAAGTCCCATGGAACATTTTTACTTCCTGGAATGTGCCCCATGCGTAAACCTGGGCGAGGTTCTGGTGCCTGTGCTAAGAAGCGGGGGGCTGCTCGAGCATCAATAATTTGTATTTGACCTTCGTTAACAACATCAAGAACTTGCTGTTGGTTTAACGCGTTTGTATCTTTACGGGATGCTTTAAATTGCTTGCGTGTAGGAGGTGTCACTTCACCCGATTGTGTTGCAAAGCCTTCAGCTTTCCAAGCTTCGATGCCTCCAGCAAGGATTTTTACGTTTTTGCATCCCATTGTTGTAAATGTCCACCAAGCGCGTGGTGATGAAAATAAATTATTCTGTGAATAAATAATAACTTGAGTGTCATTATCAATTCCCATTGAACCAACTGCTTGGCTAAAGACTTCTGAACTTGGCAGCATATGCGGTAGGTCGCAAGTTTTATCGGCGATTTCATCTTGGTGGAAAAATTGCGCGTTTGGAATATGCTCTTCTAAATAGTGCTGTCGGCAATCATAAGGGGCAGTTGGTGGTGGAGATGAAGCATCAAGTACAATGATATTGCCATCAGATAGGTGTGTATTAAGCCATTGAGGGGTTACAAAATAATCGTTGTACATAAGTTATCTCCGTCCTGGGTTGATAAACCACTTTATACTATTGAACTTGGTTTGGTGCAGGCAGTAATGATGGTGATTGTGGTTGCCCCTGTTCTATCGGGGTTGTGGAGCGAGTGTAGATATTCATCCCTGCAAGGACGATGCCGCCTACGGAACCAAAAGCGCATAATGCGCAAAGTGCGATAACAACCTTTTTCATTTTTTATAGCCTGCGTAGAAATAAGAACCCAAAGTATAACTGGATGAGTGTTGCAAACAAGTTAAAAGCGATTTTTTCTGCCTCTGAGTTGGTGTTTTGCAAAAGGCTTCCCAATTTTTATGTATAATGGGTTTTAATACAGTAGTTTTGCGAAGCGGTTGGCAAAAGTTATTTTTCGTGTTTCCCTGCCGTTGTGGTTTTCGTTACCTTACATCTCACATTTGGTCATCAACGTAATTTATGTCCCTATCAAACAAAATTAAAGAGCAAATAACCCAGTGGTATAAAGGGTTGTCATCACAAATTGATGGGTTTGTTTCCCGAGCGCCGCAGCGCCAAATGATAGCGGAAGTCGCTAAAAACTTAGCGGATGACGGTGGACGTCATTTAGTTATCGAAGCGCCCACTGGGGTAGGAAAAACGCTTTCTTATTTAATTCCAGGTATTGCAGTGGGTAGGGAAGAAGGGAAAACGCTCGTTGTTAGTACAGCGAATGTGGCATTGCAGGATCAAATTTTTAGTAAAGATTTGCCGTTACTGAGCAAAATTATCCCAGATTTAAAATTTACGGGTGCATTTGGGCGTGCACGTTATGTTTGCCCGAGAAATTTAGAGGCTATTTGTGCCGCAGAAGGCGAACAAATTGATTTAATGTTACTGGTGGAAGATAAAACGGAGATAGCCAATAGCGAAGAGCGGGCAATTTGTCAGCAATTACGTAATGACTTCAATTCCTTTATATGGGACGGTTTACGGGATCACCACAAACGGGCTTTTCCAGACAGCTTGTGGCGTAAAGTTAGCACGGACAAAATGAATTGCTTAGGTCGTAATTGCCAGTTCTATCAACGATGCCCATTTTTTATTGCAAGGCGTGAAATTGAAGATGCTGATGTCGTCGTGGCTAATCATGCTCTAGTGATGGCGGCGATGGAAAGCGAATCGGTGTTACCTGATCCTAAAAAATTACTATTAGTTTTGGATGAGGGGCACCATGTACCCGATGTAGCACGGGATGCTTTAGAGGTTGAAGGTGAAATCACATTAGTGCAATTGAATGCGCAAGTGGATAATTTTATGAGTCATGTGGGGCAATATTTAGCGCAGTTTCGGCCAGTGAAGCCCCCTAAATTGGCCAACCCAGACAAGTTACAACAGCATGCTGAAAAGCTGCGTGAGGCATTTCGTGATTTTTCTTTATTAGCAAATGCAGTATTGCCTGAAACCTCAAAAGAAAGTGAGTATCTTTTCCCGCTAGGTGTATTGCCTGAGGCAATGCAACAGTGTTGCCAAGACCTTTTTAAACAAACAGATGCATTAAAAGGTTTAGCGGAATCAATATTGAATGATTTGACGGAGCAAACTGCAAAACAAGACATTGTACGTTTACACCGTTCTATATTAACAACGAGTAGAGCGATGGGCTATTTTGAGAATATGGCAAAACTTTGGCGATTAGCCGCGCTTGAACAAAGTTCAGGCGCGCCAGTTTCGAAATGGTTAAGTCGCCGCTATGAAAAGAATCAGTCGCGTATTTTTATGCATTGCGCGGGCATTCGAGTGAGTGAACAACTACAACATCTATTATGGCGTAATGTGCCTCATATTGTCATTACATCAGCAACACTTCGCTCCTTAAATAGTTATTCAAGGTTTATGGAATTAACGGGGTTATCGGAAAAAAATGATGACCACTTTGTGACGTTGTCTTCGCCTTTTAATCATGTTGAGCAAGGGAAAATTATTATTCCTCAAATGGAATATGAGCCCACAATAACCACTGAATCGCAACATCTTTCTGAAATGGCAGCATTTTTTCGTGAGCAATTCACCCAAGGTAAGCACCGTGGTGTTTTGGTGTTATTTAGTAGCCAAAGGGCAATGGAAGGGTTTCTTGAACATGTAAAAGACTTGCGCTTGCAATTGTTAGTTCAAGGAGATCAGCCACGTTATCGTTTGGTTGAAACTCACTGTGAAAGAATTAGCAAGGGGCAAGCAAGTGCGTTGGTTGGTTTACAGTCCTTCGCAGAAGGGCTTGATTTAAAAGGTGAGTATTTAACACAGGTGCATATTCATAAAATTGCATTTCCACCTGTGACCAATCCAGTTATCGTGACTGAAGGGGATTGGTTAAAATCGTTAAAACGCTATCCGTTTGAGGTGCAAAGCTTGCCAAGTGCTTCATTTAATTTAATTCAGCAAGCAGGGCGTTTAATCCGTAGTCATGAATGTTACGGTGAAATTATTATCTATGATAAACGCTTACTGACAAAAAATTATGGTAAACGTTTATTAAATGCTTTACCTGTTTTCCCAATAGAACAACCTGAAATGCCTAAGGTAATAAATAAAAAGTAGAAAGCATTAAATATGTATTAGGTTATAAACAGTAAAAGGCCACAATTAAGTGGCCTTCAGGTCAATTATAATTGACTCTATGGTATGACATTACTCAATATTTGCTTCTAAAAACCAAAGGAATTTATCCATATCACGAGATGCAGCGGTAAACATATCTGCAGTATCTTCATCCTCGACTTCATCAATAGCTTTACGAATATCATTTGCGACAACAGCATAACGGTCTGCGAGCGCTTTTAAATGGTCTTGTACGCTGTGGATATTAATTGGGTAAGCTTCTAATGAAGTAAAGCGGTTAACTTCTTGTGTTGTCCCAATCGCGACCCCTCCTAATTGGACAGCACGCTCTGCAAACTCGTCTAAATGTTCAACTAAAGTGGTTCTAAAACCATCTAACATTTCATGGACAGCAATGAAATTGCGACCACGCATATTCCAGTGAGCTTGTTTTGTCATTAAAGAGAGATCCGTAAAGTGAACAACCATAACATTTAAAATGCCAATGGTTTCTAATTTTACGCTATCTTCCAAGTCGTTACGTGTATATAAAAGTTCAGTTGAAGATGTTTTAAATAATTTAGCTGTGCTCATGGTTCATCCTCTTTTTAAATATTGAAACTGGTTGATAACCTCATCTGTTAATAAATATAAAGTAATCAGTTTAATTTGTCATAGTGTAATAAACGATTAATTTAATAGGCCGATTCGATATGTTTTATTCTACTTGATTTTATTGTGGCTGCTAGGGATTTATTATTTTTTGCAATAAGTGCGATAGGTCAAGGTTATATTAATTTAAAACAATTTTAATAAATAAATATGACAAGAAAATGAAATGTTAATGGCAAGATAACAGGTTAATAAACCGAATGAATAAGTTTATTAACCTAATTAATGCTTCAAAAAACAAGATATTATTTGTTTTTTATGAGACTTCTTCAATTTTTGATTTCGGTGAGGCTGTGGATGTTGACCCGATAGAGGCACAAACAATACACAGCAGAGCCAGCCATTGGGTTAATGTCAGGTGCTCTTGCAAGAAAACAATACCGAGGAATGCGCCCATGCATGGCTCTAGGCTCATTAATGTGCCAAACGTTTTTGCTGGTAGGCGTGTTAAGGCAATCATTTCAAGGGTATAAGGAAATGCTGTCGATAAGATGGCAACGGCTAAAGCGAGGGGTAAAATTGCTGGGTCAAACATCACCTCAAAGCCTGTCTGCATAAGTCCGATAGGGAAGAAAATCAGAGCAGATATAAAGGAACCAACTGCCACGGTTGCTGCGCCGTAACCAGCACCTGCACGTTGGCCAAATATAATGTAAATTCCCCAACATACGCCAGCCCCTAGCGCATAAATAGCGCCGAGTGGGTCGATGGAATTAATGTTATCACCGATAGGTAGCAAAAAGAGTAACCCAGCAATAACCAGCCCAATCCACAAAAAATCGATAGGTCTGCGAGAAGAAAACATCGCAACCGCTAATGGGCCTGTAAATTCCAGTGCGACAGCAATCCCAAGAGGGATGCGCTCAAGTGATAGATAAAATAGGTAATTCATTGTTCCGAGAGATAGCCCATACGTTAACAATGGAACCAATGAGCTTCTTCTAAACTTCAAGCGCCAAGGTTTAAAAATAACAAACAAGATGATGGTGGCCAGCAATAAGCGTAAGCCTGTTACACCTGGAGCGCCGATAAGAGGAAATAGTGTTTTAGCTAAAGAAGCGCCACTTTGAATTGAGGTCATTGCTAGCAATAATAACCCTATTGGTAATAGTGGAAATGCGCTCTTTTTGGTATCGGCAGACATAAATAATAAAACCTCAGAAAAACGTCACTAAGTCAGTAAACACGCGATAACAGTGATTCGTGTTAAATAAAAATTAAAATATTACAATGAAAAATAATTTCACAGGATTATCGCATAAAATAAGACTGCTTTATATTTGTTTATTACCTTATAGCACTCGCTGATGGGGGATAAAATGTGATATAGGGAAATCGATATTGGTTTAGTGAAATAGCAATGGTATAAAAAGAGATTAATAGGGTTTTATTATGGCAAATAATCTGGGTTGAGCTTCTTTAACGCTCCCGTATAATCCTTTTTTTACCAAAAAGTCATAATAAAATGAAAAACGAGGACGTAATGGGAACAATTAAAAGTATTGCAGTATATTGTGGTTCTAGCATGGGTAAACATGAAATCTACCAGCAAAAAGCCATTGAGTTTGCTAAAGAGATGGTCAAGCGTGATATTGCATTAGTATATGGTGGTGCCAGTGTCGGTATCATGGGGACAATCGCAGATACTGTTTTATCGTTAGGTGGAAAGGCAATAGGTGTTATACCGTCATTGCTCGAAGAGCGTGAAATTTCACATAAGAACCTGACAGAACTGTATAAAGTTGAAACAATGCATCAGCGAAAAAATAAAATGATTGAGCTGGCGGATGCTTTTGTTGCTTTACCAGGTGGATATGGCACGTTAGAAGAATATGCGGAAGTGTTTACATGGAGTCAAATTGGCCTGCATACCAAGCCTTGTGCGTTGTTTAATATCAATAATTATTGGCAGCCATTAATTGATATGACAAATAAAATGGCGGATGAAGGTTTTTTACACGAAAAGTATCGTCATATGGCGATTGTCAACGATTCACCAGCAGCGTTAATTGATAGTTTTGAATCTTATATTGCACCACCAGTAAAAACATACGATTAAACTGCGTAAAAATAATGGGAAAATGATGATAAGAGAAGCTACACGTGATGATTTAAATGCTGTTTTATCCCTCTATCAAACCTTGTTTACGGAAATGGCCTTACTTGACTCTGAGCGTATGAAGCCTGCAGAACAATCACAAGAATTTATTGAAAATGCCATTGTTGATGATAAGTTTCATCTATTAGTCGCGGAATTTGAAGGCGAAGTTAAAGGGTTTTGTATTGCCGAGCACCAATCTGCGGCTCCCTATAATTGTATGGTTCCACGGGATTTTGCCTACGTTTTTGATTTGATTGTTTCCCCAGATTCTCGTGGTGAGAAAACAGGGCATCAATTACTTGATGGTATGAAAAATTGGGCGAAAAACAAGCAGTTTAGCCACTTGGAGCTATCGGTGTTAGCACAAAACCATAATGCGATTCGTTTTTATGAGCGTGAAGGTCTATCTGAAATTACTCGCACCATGGGCATTAAGTTATAATTTACCTCATGTCGGCCGAAGACGGCCGATATATCCTATTTTACATATAAATTAGCAATCTATTACTAAGATAATTATATTTCTAATATATTGTTTTATATTAACTTTATTTTTTTTGATATTTTTAAAAAGCCTAATTTAGATTACTTTTATTTTTACATTAAAACTGAAGTGATTAGGAATTATATGGAATATCCTTTTAAAATAAAGCGAGTTTCACCCGCATTAGGCGCTCTCATCAGTGGTATCGATTTATCTCAACATATTGATGATAAACAGTTTACAGCGCTGAACTATGCGTTGCAGGCATATCATGTCCTTTTTTTTAGAAACCAACCTATACAACCTGAACAGCAAAAACAATTAGCTGAGCGGTTTGGTTTATTACACACACATCCCATTTACCCTCATACGCCTGAATGCAAAGAAATAATGGTACTTGATACGGATGAACAGAACCCACCCGATAACGACAATTGGCACACTGATGTTACATTTATTGAAACACCGCCAATGGGGGCGGTATTAGCGGCAAAGCATATTCCAGAATTAGGAGGTGACACATTATGGGCCAGTGGTGTGGTGGCTTATAGTGCATTATCTGCTCGGTGGAAACATATGCTAGCGGGTCTTCAGGCAGTACATGATTTTACAAAGTCATTCCCAGAGTATCGTTTTAGCCATTCAGAAGAAATTCATTCGAGATGGTTGAAAGCCAAAGAAAATAGCCCACCCGTATCACACCCTGTCGTTAGAACTCACCCAATTTCAGGCCGAAAAGCGTTGTTTGTTAATGAAGGCTTTACTACCCGTATCATTGGGTTAACGCCCAAAGAGAGCGAAATAACATTAGGTTTTTTGTTCCAACATATTAATAAACCAGAGTTTCAGGTGCGTTGGCAATGGCAAAAAGATGATATGGTGATTTGGGATAATCAAATCACTCAGCATTATGCGACAGCAGATTATTTGCCCGAAAGGCGTATTATGCACAGGGCAACAATCATTGGCGGCGTACCTTATTAGAATGATTGCAGAATGACAATTATCAAAAACAGAACAAGATCTAAGCGCTCGATTATGGCATAATGCGCCGCTATTTATATCCGTCGTATTACATATCATAGAAATCGCTGTTTTCTTTACTGTTTAAAGCAGTGTTGTTGGCTTTTTCTATGATGCGCATTCTTTAAGACAGGTAACTCTACACCGTTTAATTTAAGGCATAGCAGTGTTAACAACCAACAATATCACTATGCAGTTTGGCAGCAAGCCACTGTTTGAAAACATTTCAGTTAAATTTGGTACAGGCAACCGTTACGGTTTGATCGGCGCAAATGGTGCGGGTAAATCGACGTTTATGAAGATCTTAGGTGGCGATTTAACCCCAACAGCGGGTAACGTCAGTACAACAGATCCGAATGAACGTATTGGTAAGCTTCGCCAAGACCAGTTTGCATTCGAAGAATATACGGTTCTGGATACGGTCATTATGGGCCATACTGAACTGTGGAATGTGAAACAAGAGCGTGATCGTATTTACGCACTACCTGAAATGAGCGAAGAAGATGGCTACCGTGTTGCTGACTTGGAAGTCGCATATGGTGAAATGGATGGCTACAGTGCGGAAGCTCGTGCGGGTGAATTATTATTAGGTGTAGGCATTCCTGTTGAGCAACATTATGGCCCAATGAGTGAAGTTGCACCAGGCTGGAAACTACGTGTATTGCTGGCACAAGCCTTGTTTTCTAACCCAGATATTTTGTTACTCGATGAGCCTACGAACAACTTGGATATTGATACTATCCGTTGGTTAGAGCAAATCCTGAATGATCGTAACTGTACTATGATCATTATTTCCCATGATAGGCACTTCCTCAACACAGTTTGTACGCACATGGCAGATTTAGACTATGGTGAGTTGCGTTTATTCACGGGTAACTATGATGAATATATGATTGCAGCGACACAAGCGCGTGAGCGCTTACTGTCTGATAATGCGAAGAAAAAAGCGCAAATTGCTGAACTGCAATCTTTCGTTAGCCGCTTTAGCGCTAACGCATCTAAATCAAAGCAAGCGACATCACGTGCACGTCAAATTGATAAAATTCAATTGGATGAGGTTAAAGCGTCTAGTCGTCAAAACCCATTTATTCGTTTTGAACAAGAGAAAAAACTGTTCCGTAATGCCCTTGAATTAGAGGCAGTAGCGAATGGTCACGATCAAGGCCCACTCTTCAAAAACGTTAATTTACTGCTTGAAGTGGGTGAGAAAATGGCGGTTATCGGAGCCAATGGTATTGGTAAAACCACTTTCTTAAAAACCTTAATGGGTGAGCACCCAGCAACAAGTGGGATGGTTAAATGGTCAGAAAATAGTCGTATTGGTTATTATGCACAAGACCACGCAGAAGATTTCGAAACTGATCTAAATGTTTTTGACTGGATGAGCCAGTGGAAAAACGAAGGTGATGATGAGCAAGCGGTGCGTAGTATCTTAGGCCGTTTATTATTTTCACAAGATGATATTAAGAAAAAAGTGAAAGTGTTATCGGGTGGTGAGCAAGGCCGTATGCTATTTGGTAAGTTGATGATGCAACAACCAAACATTTTGATTATGGATGAACCAACCAACCATTTAGATATGGAATCTATCGAGTCATTGAACTTAGCACTGGAGATGTACCAAGGAACGTTGGTGTTTGTTTCCCATGACCGCGAGTTTGTCAGCTCATTAGCAAGTCGTATTTTAGAAATCAAAGAAGATAAAGTGATTGATTTCAAAGGTACTTATGATGAGTACCTGACAAGTCAAGGCGTTGTTCTTTAAATAAGCTTTTCTCTAACATAAAGCCCCAGTAACGTGTATGTTACTGGGGCTTTTGTATTTAAAACAGAATTAGCTTTAACTTAGTTCTTTTTCACAAACTCAGATTTCAGCTTCATTTGGCCAAAACCATCAATTTTACAATCGATATTGTGGTCACCTTCGACTAAGCGAATGCCCTTCACACGGGTACCGATTTTGAGCATGTTAGAACTGCCTTTAACTTTCAGGTCTTTGATTACGGTGACTGTGTCGCCATCCGCTAACAGATTGCCGTTGGCATCTTTAACAATCAGTTCATCAATCTCTGCCACGGGTTCTGCGTCATTCCATTCGTGCGCACATTCAGGGCAAACATACATATCATTATCAGTATAGGTGTATTCAGACTGACATTTCGGGCAAGGAGGGAATTGCATATTCATACTCTCAGTAGCATTATAAAATAATAAAACGTGGTGATATTTATACGTACAGGTACCACAAAAGAGGAATAGTATAAGCTCAAAGGGCCATTAATTTGTTTTTTCGGAATAATCTTAATTTTGTACTTGGAAAGAGATTAATTAGGCGAAAATATTTTCGCCTAATTAAATAACTAGCTAGTTTGAGTTGCAGACTTCACAGTGCGGGTCTTTGCTCAGTTTAAATTGGCGAAAATCCATCGCCATCGCATCAAACAATAAGACTTTGCCTGAATTCACTTTGCCATAGTTGGCGAGGAGTTTAATGGTTTCCATTGCCTCTAATGTGCCTATAGTCCCAACTAGCGGAGACATCACCCCTGCCTCGACACAGGTTAAGCTATTTTCCCCAAACAAACGGCTTAAACAGCGGTAACAGGGGGTATTATCTTCATAAGTAAAAACAGACAGTTGGCCTTCCATACGAATGGCTGCGCCAGAGACTAACGGTGTTTTCTGCGCTAAACATAAACGGTTAAGTTGTTCACGAATAGCGACGTTATCGGTGCAATCTAAAATCACATCATGGCGAGTGATTAATTCACTAAGCTGCGCATCCTCAAGTTTGGCATTAACCGTATCAATATGGATATGTGGATTAATTGCACAAAGTTGCCACTTTGCAGAATCGACTTTGGGTTCGCCAATTGTGGTATCACGGTGCAAAATTTGTCGCTGTAAGTTAGAAAGCGATACGGTATCAAAATCAACTAATGTTAAATAACCAACACCCGCCGCAGCAAGGTATTGCGTTGCCGCGCAACCTAGCCCACCTAAGCCAATGACCAGTACTTTGCCTGCTTTGAGCTTTTCTTGCCCGTCAAAATCAAAACCGCGAAGAATTATCTGACGGTTATAACGCAGCATTTCGTTATCGCTAAGTTCTTGCACGGTAATTATTCGCTTTTCAATAAGTAGTTAAACATTTCAACATCAACGGTTTCACCTGCTTCTACTCGACCACGTTCTCTTTCTAGCACGATAAAGCAGTTGGCTAAGCTAAAGGAACTAAATACGTGTGAGCCTTGATGGCCTGTTGTGGCAACTTGAAGTTGCCCTTGCTCATTGGTACTTAAAATACCGCGTTGGAAATCCAGACGACCAGGCGTTTTTTTCAAAGGTGTGGTGACGGGTACTTTGAAACGTAGTGGGGCTTGCCATTGGCTATTTCCTGCTAAGCGTGCAATCAATGGCTGAACAAGTTGATAGAACGTGAGTGCAGCAGAAACGGGGTTTCCTGGTAAGCCACAGAACCAAGAATGACTCAGTTTACCAAAGGCAAAAGGTTTTCCTGGTTTGATGGCTAATTTCCAAAAACCAATCGTGCCCAATTCATCAAGGATTTGTTTAGTATAATCGGCTTCACCAACAGAAACGCCGCCACTGCTGATCACTAAATCCGCTTGTTGATCTGCTTCAATAAAGGTTTGTTTTAGTTTTTCAGGGGAGTCAGGGATCACGCCTAAATCTAAGACTTCACAATTGAGCTTTTCTAACATCAAGCGAACAGTAAAGCGGTTGGTATCATAGATTTGCCCATCATGAAGTGGTTGACCCACAGCTTGTAGCTCATCCCCCGTTGAGAACACAGCCACTTTTAAGCGACGATAAACTGTCACATCCGCAATACCAAGTGAGGCAATCAACGGTAATTGGGCGGTTGTAAGTAGGGTTCCTGCAGGGAACACTGAACTGCCTTGGGCTATATCTTCGCCGGCTTTACGGACGTTACTGCCTTTTTTAATTGGTTGAGTAAATAGGATGCCACCATCTGTTTGTTCAGTTGATTCTTGCATAACAACCGTATCTACACCTTGTGGAATAGGCGCACCAGTCATAATACGCACGCAACAGCCAACTTTTAGTTCGCCTTCCATCGGGTTGCCTGCAAATGATTTACCCGCAACAGGCATTGGCGTTTTTCCATCCCAATCTGCAAAACGCAAACCATATCCATCCATTGCTGAATTATCAAAGGGAGGGACATTGATAGGGGAAATAAGATCAGTGGCAATAATCCGTTGCGCTGATGAAGTCAGTGGAATGATTTCTGTACCTGCCACAGTTTGGGTTTCAGAAAGTAATTTTTCCAATGCAAGATCTAAAGAAATCAAATCGTTAGTATGACACTGATCCATAAATAATGGCCCTCATTATTGTGAAATGCCTTGAGGCTTAAAATGTGTTCGTAATGCACATTATGGCAGAAATCATGAGTTGGGTGAATGAATAGAAATTGATTACAGATAGCTTTTGAGCAGATATTACGGATATAAAGAACAAATAAATGCACTAAATGATAAAACGGTTTTTGTTGTATTAATGTTAAATAGTAAAAAAGTAAACTATTCTAGGTGCAATGTTTCTAGAACGTAACGAGTGAGAATTGTGTCAATAAAGCCGATTGTAACCTCACCAAGCCGCAGTGCTGCTGCTTTTCATATTGCTTTTACAGGTTTTCTGTCGTTAATTGTGGTAATGGGAATAGGGCGATTTACGTTAACGCCTCAAGTCCCCCTAATGATTGAGGAACACCAATTAACGTTATCGAGTGCCAGTATTGTGGCTGCATGTAACTACCTTGGTTACTTGCTAGGCTCTTTTGACGCGATGCGAGCACGTTCATATGTAGAAAGGCGTATGTGGTTGGGCGTGTGGGGGGCGGTAGTGATCACGTTACTGAGTGCATTGCTTAATGGTCCGATATTACACAGTATTGCCCGTTTTGTGATTGGCTGGGCAAGTGGCATTGCGTTAGTGTTGGTCGCAGCTTGGGCCAATGAAACCTTGGCGAGACTTAACCGACCAGCTCTTAGTGTGGCGGTATTTGCGGGAACGGGAACGGGAATTTTCGTTAGCGGTATGTTAGCGGTAGCGATCCAACGATGGCATTTAACGGCGAGTGAAGCGTGGGTAATTTATGGTGTATTGGCGCTGATTTTGAGCTTGTACATCAGCCGTTATTTACCTCGCTCGGGGCAATGGCAACGGCCTGCGGGGGAAATTAAAAAATTAACCCTAACCCCTGAAATCAAACGCTTGGTTTGGTGTTATGGGCTCGCTGGGTTTGGTTATATTTTGCCAGCTACTTTTTTATCACAAATGGCCGCACAACGTTTTCCTGATAGCTTATTTGCTCAGTTTGTTTGGCCTGTTTTTGGGGCATCTGCGGTAGTCGGTATATTATTTGCGATGTTGCTGCGAAATTTATCAACAACCCGTAATCGGTTAGCGATTAGCTTATGGCTACAAGGGATGGGGATATTGCTTGCAGAAGTGATCCCGAGTATTTCAGGGCTGGTTATCTCTGCAATATTGGTCGGAACAGGGTTTATGTGTACAGTGCAATTAGCATTACAACTTGGCCGCGAGTTGGCGCCTGATCACAATCGTTTTATGGCGGGGCTGCTGACTACCTTTTACGCTATTGGGCAGTTAGTTGGGCCAACACTGTCATTTATTTCCACCGCTTTAACAGGAAAATTAGAGCCTGCGCTGTATATCGCATTTATCGCATTGGTGGTGGGGGGATTATTGGTTTACTGTCGCGGAAGCAAACCGATTTATTAATAAATATTTAGCTAATCATATTTTATAAATGATAGTGATTTGCCGTAATGGGTTTACCATAGTGAATAATGTTGTTGATGCGAATGCAAATATTTCACACATGTTGTAACGGTTGTACTGGATTATCTGCACCTGCTGTTTTAGAGTACGGCGCACACCTGCATTTTTATAAAAATAGTCACACCATTTGTGGAGGATCACATGTCATCTCTCAGTAAAGAGGCCGAATTAGTTCACGCTGCGTTGGAAGCCAGAGGGTTAGAGACCCCTTTGCGTATTCAGCCAAAATCAGGCGATGAGCGTAAGCAACTGATTGAAGGGCACATGACAGAGATCATGAAGCTGCTCAACCTTGATCTAACTGACGATAGCCTCGCTGACACGCCTCGTCGTATTGCAAAAATGTATGTTGATGAGATCTTTTCAGGATTGGATTACGCCAATTTTCCTAAAATCACATTAATTGAAAATAAAATGAAAGTGGATGAAATGGTGACGGTTCGTGATATCACGCTAACCAGTACCTGTGAACATCACTTTGTGACTATTGACGGTAAAGCGATAGTGGCTTATATCCCAAAAGATAAAGTGATTGGGTTATCGAAAATCAACCGTATAGTGCAGTTTTTCTCCCAACGTCCGCAAGTTCAAGAGCGTTTGACACAGCAAATTTTAGTGGCATTGCAAACATTACTTGGAACCACGAATGTGGCGGTTTCCATTGATGCGGTACATTACTGCGTAAAAGCGCGTGGCATCCGTGATGCAACCAGTGCTACCACCACAACATCGTTAGGTGGGTTGTTTAAGTCGAGCCAAAATACACGGCAAGAGTTTTTACGTGCGGTTCGCCATCTATAATCTATGGCAATCATTACATCATCAAGCCGTATCAAGCAGCTTGATACCGTTCGTGGCATGGCAATTCTTGGTATTTTTTTATTAAATATCTTTGGTTTTGCTTTGCCATTAGCGGCCTATCTAAACCCTTATTACACTGCCAGCACACCACCTTCTGAAGCCTTTGTTTGGATTGTATTTAATCTGTTTTTTCAAGGGAAAGTCCTCGCTATTTTTTCGATTTTATTCGGTGCCACATTAGCGCTATTGCAGCCTCGAACTTTAAGGTGGAACCATCAACGTTTGTCTATTTTAGCCTTATTTGGGGTGATTCACGGCATTGGTCTTTGGGATGGTGACATTCTACTGGCTTATGCATTAACGGGGCTGGTGGCTACGTATTTATTGAATCAATACGATGATAGGGCGTTATTGAAAATAGCGGCATCCATTTATTTCATTGGTTTACTTATTCTGCTTATTTTAGGTTGGGGAGTTGACCCTCAAGGTTTTTGGCAGACCTCAGATGAGCAAATATATTTCGAATACAGTGCAAAAACAGTGGGTGGTATTGAGGGCATTATTTATCGCATGAAAGAAATCCAAGCGATGCTTCAAATGCTATTTATTCAGTATGGTTGGCAGCTTATTGCATTGATGATTATTGGAGCATTATTAATCCGAAATGGTTGGCTACGAGGGCAATTTAGTGCCATGCATTATCGCCGTATGGCGCTGTTTTTTATTGTCCCTTCGCTGCTTATTCAAGTGGTTGCGTTATATGGGCAGAGCCAGTTTGGATGGAGTTATTTTTCTACCTCAATTATTGGCTACATCATTAATGAGCTAGTCATTCCTTTTCAGGCGCTGGGTTATATTGCCTTGGTATATGGTTTTTGGGGGCAGATTCAGCATGCTGTGGTTATTTCATGGTTACAAAATATTGGTCGAATGGCGTTGAGTAACTACATTTTACAAACGCTGATTTGCACCACTATTTTTTACCATCTGGGGTATTTTGCGCAATTTACCCGTTTTGAGTTATTGGCTTTTATCCCGCCTGTTTGGTTGGCAAATATTTTGTTTTCGTATTATTGGTTACGATTTTTCAATCAAGGCCCGCTTGAATGGGTATGGCGGAAGTTAACTGAGAAATTAAACCAAGTGAATGGATAAGTTAATTTAATTTGCTGACTTCATCTGGTGATACGGCTGGGTAGCCTTTGATGCCATCTGGCATTTTTATCGGAGCAGGAATGGACTCTTGCTCACCTAAAAACTTCGGTTCACGTTTTAAAATATACACATCAGCGAGAGCGCCTAAACGAGCGAACACTTCACGGACACGAACTTTGAACATCCCAGCAGGTGCTGGAACCGCATAGCACTGTGCATCAATCCCTTTATGTTTAGCGATAAAAACGGCACGCTCACAGTGGAAGCGTTGCGTGATGATCGTGAAGTTATCGGTATCAAACACTTTTTTGGTACGGACAACCGAGTCTAAAGTACGGAACCCCGCAAAATCCATCACAATCTTAGAGGCTGGAACACCCGCTTTAATTAAATCCTTACGCATATTGATGGGTTCATTGTAATTATGAGCGCCATTATCACCACTGAGTAGCAAATATTTTACTTTTCCACTGTGATAGGCTTGTGCCGCGCCATTGATTCGGTTGGTGTAATAGAGGTTAGTGGCGCCAGAGGTGTAGTATTTGGATGTGCCAAGTACCATGCCAACATCACGGGCAGGTAATTGCGCTACATCTTCATAGATATAGGGTGCAGTATCCCAGCTAATCCAGCGATCAAGTAGAATAATGGTCGTAACTGCTATCCCTGCAAGAATAAGAAGACCAATAAGCAGACGTTTCCTCATGTCCTAGCCTTGAAAATAAAAATCATAATAAGAAGGTGTTAGCCTCAGTAGACTCGCTTCTAGGCTACTTGACTTAAATTAGTGACGCAAGTCGCCCAACGTAAAGTCATGTCAATGTTGAGGACAGATTCAAAGTTGACCGCTATTAAACCTAAAAATCGATTTAAAATTAATCAGATATTGGATGAAAAATGGGTGAGTGAAGATTATTCAAACAGTGAGTTGCTTCACAGAGCGAAATTTTTTACCACAGATTGTCTGTTTGTTTTGAAATTTTAATTCTATATTTAATCTAGATGATGAAATTTCATTTCTTTTGGGGTGGAAATCATCAGTCCATAAAACAAATATGAAAATCTGATACGTGAGGGAAATATGAAACTGACCACATTACTTGCCGCTGGTGCGATGTTAGTGACAGCCAGTGTTGCGGCGAAAGAGTACCAAATCAACCATACTGATCAATTAAAATCACTAAATGATGCACAAAACGAAGCCGTATGGCAGCAAGCTGAAGTGTTAACCGACTTTATTTATCCATGGGAAAAAGAAACACCACCAAAAACCGACTTCCGTGCGCTTTGGAGTGATGATGCCCTTTATTTTCGCTTTATCGCAGATGATAAAGACATTCAGCTAGGTGATAACGCCGATAAAGACCAAGCGGTGCTAGATTCTGACCGTGTTGAACTGTTTTTTGCTACCAGCCCTGAGCTTAAACCTTATTATACTGCGGAAATGGACCCAAAAGGCCGCACGTTCGATGCAAAAGCCAACTACTATCGTGAGGTTGACCCAAGTTGGAACTGGGAAACGTTGCAAACAGTGGGGGAAATGACACCGAATGGTTATGTATTAACAGGGAAAATCGATTTGGATGAATTCACGCGTCTAAACCTGTGGCAAGACAAAGACAAGCAAACGTTAATGTGTGCTATTTTGCGTGGTGAATTCAGCGCGGGTGAAGAAAAACAAGTTCGCAAATGGATTAGCTGGATTAAACCAGATTCCGTGAAACCAGATTTCCATATCCCATCAGCCTTTGGTACCTGCAAATTTGTGAAGTAACCTGATAGCCGGTCTTTCATGGCCGGCAAACACATCATTTTTCCTTGAATGAACTGTGAGAGCGATCATATTCGCTGACGAAAATATTCATTTGTTGTGATTTTATTTGAAATTAAAGTTCATATATAGTAATTTTTTATGAAATATAATTTCAATGTGAGGGCGTTTTAATGTCTCTAGCGGAAAATACACTGAGCGACTGCCTAAAAAATGAATTCAACCATGAGACATTACAGTTTTCACGGTTGGAAACGTTAGCGATGGCTACTGCGATTAACCAAGCGGATGCGACAGTTGCTGGGGCTATCCAACAAGTTCTACCGAATATTGCGCAAGCGGTTGATGCTATCGCACAGTGCATGAAACAAGGTGGACGGCTATTTTATATTGGCGCAGGTACCTCTGGTCGTCTGGCTGTATTAGACAGTGCGGAGTGCCCCCCAACCTTTGGTACCTCCCCTGAATTAGTCCAATCCATTATTGCAGGTGGCCATAATGCCATGCTAAAAGCAGTTGAAAATATTGAAGATTCAACGGATGCGGCTATTGATGAGTTAAAAAAACGCCACCTCACTGCAAAGGATGTGGTTGTCGGTATCGCGGCGAGCGGGCGAACTCCTTTTACCCTTGCAGGTATTGAGTATGCCAATGAAGTTGGGGCGCTAACTGTCGCGATCACTACGCGGGGTCATGGGCTAATCAGTGATGTGGCGAAATTAGCTATCGCTCCTGACGTTGGGCCTGAAGTGTTATCGGGCTCAACACGGATGAAAAGTGGCACTGCACAAAAAATGATTTTAGGCATGTTAAGCACATGCGTGATGGGGCGTTTAGGACGCATTCACACCAATTTAATGGTTGATGTTGTCGCAAGTAATTATAAGTTATTGCGCCGTGCAGAACGCATTGTCAGTGAAGTTTGCGGTATTGATACCGAAGCCGCAGCACAGTTATTAGAGCAAGTGGACTACCATCCGCGACGCGCAATTTTGATGTTTGAATTACAAATTAATGCACAGCAAGCAACGGAACTCGTTCAACAACATCCAAATACTACATTGGATAGCTTGTTAGAAACTCGCCGTTAATAAATGGGAAAATGCGGGTAAGTTATGGAAATAGCTTTGCCAACATTAGGGGAACGATATGGCTAATAAAATAGAACATCTGGAAGTACTCGCCAGAGAAATAGAAAAATATGCGGGCGGCTTTGAGAACGTGGCAACATTGACTCACTGTATGACTCGCATCCGTTTAGTCTTAAAAGATAATGAAAAATTTGATGCCGAAGCTTTAAAGCAAATTGAAGGGGTAAAAGGCGTTATTTTTAACGGTGAACAACAGCAAGTGATCGTTGGTATGGGAACTGCGGCAAAAGTGTTTTCTGTGATGAATAAACGTATGCAAGGCAGCGGCGCAGCAAGCATAGAAAATACAGAACCTGAAAAGAAAAAAGGTTTCTCAATTCGCCGTACCCTCAATACATTAGCCGCGATTTTCGTACCAACAATTCCTGCACTAATTGGTTGTGGTCTGATTATGGGGCTGATTAATATCGTCCGTTTAGTCGCACCTGAAGTGGTCGATCAGTTCCCTGAGCTGTTCAAGTTATTGAAGTTAATTGGTAGTGCGGTGTTTGCTTACCTATCGATTATGATTGGGGTTAATACCGCAAAAGAGTTAGGGGCATCAACATCGATTGGTGCTGTGATGGCAGGCTTGTTGTCAATGCCAGGGTTAGCGGATATCACTTTATTTGGCTCAAAATTAGTGCCAAATAGCGGCGGTATTTTTGCGGTCTTGATGGTGGTGGTGTTCTCTTCCAAATTTGAAGTGTGGTTTAGAAGCATTATCAAAGAGAGTTTAGATCTGATAGTGACGCCATTTGTGACCATTTTAGTCTCAGCGATGGTGGCAATTGCGGTATTCCAACCTGCGGGTCATTATTTAAACCAAATTTTGGCGCAAGGGGTCTCCGTTGCGTTATTAAATAGTGGTGGCGGTGCGGTCGCAACGGGGGGGATCTTAGGCGGCAGCTTCCTGTTCTTATTGTTAACAGGTTTACACCAAGGCTTAATCCCAATCCACGCAGAAATCTTACAAACTTTTGGTTTAAATTACTTATTCCCTATCTTAGCCATGGGCGGTATGGGGCAAGTGGGTTCTTGTTTCTGGGTATTCTTAAAAACCAAAAACCAACGCCTGAAAAAAACCTTAGTCGGTGCGTTACCTGTGGGGATCTTTGGTGTGGGTGAGCCGCTATTATTCGGTGTGTCATTGCCACTAGGCAAACCTTTCATTGCGGGTTGTATTGGTGGTGCAGCGGGCGGGGCGTTAATGGCGTTTTTCCATGTGGGTATTATCATTCCATTTGGTACCGCAGGGTTATCGTTAATCCCATTAGTGGGTGATGGCCAAATCCTTGATTTCCTCATTGCTGTTGCAGGTGCATGGATTGTCGGATTCATTGCCAGTATGATAATAGGCTTCACCGATCCTGAAAAATAATTAAATAAGGAATAGCCATGTCGACACTGACGGTAAAACTGGAAAGCTTGCAGACGAGAGGTAAGGGCACTGAACAGCGGATCGCGAAATTTTTACTTGATAATCGCGAAAGCTTAATTGCCATGAATGCTGCTGAGTTAGCTCAAGCGGCAGGGGTTAGTAGCGCGTCTGTTATTCGCTTTTCACGCCAAATGGGTTACCGTGGCTATCCTGAATTTAAGGTGGATTACCTCTCTGATGAGAAACAACATAAAGCGGAAAGCCTGTATGGTAATTTGAGCCGCAGCGATGATACGTCTCAAATTATCGCAAAGACGGGGCAGATGTTTATTTCAGCGATTGAAAAATCCCTTGAGCTATTAGAACCGTCAACGGTTGATGAGGTCGCTAAGCGTATGGTTAATGCCAAACGTATTGTGTTGTTTGGGATTGGGTCTTCAGCGATTGTAGCGAGTGATATTTTCCATAAACTGATTCGAGTAAATAAGCACACGTTATTTAGTTATGACCTACATGTTCAACTGAGTTATTCTGCGAATTTGAGTGCCAATGATTTTGCGATTGCGGTTACTGCACGTGGTAATACGCAAGAAATCAATAACATGTTGCGTTCCGCTAAAGAGGCTGGCTGTTCTACTGTTGCCTTATGCCGTTTTGGGCAAGATGAAGCAACAAAGCTGGCCGATTTCACTTTACCGTACTTTTATGATGAACAGCACACGCAGCTTGGGGTCATTACCCCACAAGTTTTGCAGATGGTGACGTTCGATACGCTGTTTTTTAAATACCTTACTCTCGCAGACAGTGATGCTGACACAGCACTGCAAAAAGGGCGGCGAGCCCTGATACAAGGCAAGAATTAATGATTTTAACGGAGTTAGCCATCGGTGCAGTGATCGGATTGATTATTAGCACTACAGGAGTTGGCGGTGGGGTGATTGTTTTGCCAATACTCACCTACTTTTTCGGCTTAAATGCATTAGCTGCGGTGGCAACAGCGAACTTTTTATCGATGTTGATGAAAATATCCTCCTCATATATGCACTTTCGCCTCGGCAATATCCCATTCAAAGGCGCAATGATTGTTTTAGCAATTATGTTGCCAAGTACGTTTTTAGCCAGTTTGTTGGTGACATGGCTGGGTAGTCTTGAGGGATATGAAAAACAAGTTGAGTGGGGGATTAATCTTCTCGTTGCAGCTGCAATTATTTTTTCCCTTTATTTATTTGTACAGAGAATGTTTTTCGCCGCGCCAGCAAAGATAACTGTAGTGCAGGCCTCCCAATTGAAGTCCATGGCACTTCCTGCAGTATTAGCGGGGATTGTTCTCGGGGCGACAGGGGTTGGCGGTGGCGTGGTCGTCTTGCCCATGTTGTTACGTTACATGCAATTGAATATTAAGCAGGCGATAGGCACCTCGATTTTTGTCACAACGGTATTGTCGGGGTCATCGGCACTGGCTTATGCGCAGGAAGGGTATACTGACTTAAAACTGGCGCTTATTTTATGTGTGGGCGCATTGATTGTCATGCCAGTGGCGAAATATTTGCTGGTTCACCTGTCAGAGCGCACATTTCAATACATTACCCTGTTACTGATCACCTGCAGTGCAGTCATGATGACACTGAATTTATTCTCTTTTTAAACAGATAGCCCTATTATTGATATTGTGAATAATAGGGCAAGTGAGCTAATCTAAATCCCATTTCTTTAAGTGATTCAGTTCTTTTTCCATTTCTTGGTAAATAAAAACGCGCTCATCATTTAGGTCTTCATCTTGCGAGGACGAATAGTGCTGCAACGCGAAAATAAGTAATCCCGCTGCAATCACTGAAATCAATAGACTGGAAAGGTGTTTCGACAACGGTGTAGATTGCGGTGCGAGAACAAAGGCTCCACTAATGACTGCCCCTAAAATAGCCCCGCCGATATGGGCTGCGTTATCAATGCCAGACTGCAAACCATTCACTAAAGTTAAAGCAATCATCCCAATGATATTATACAGCGGGCGTTTTAATTGGTTTTTTTCTTCGATGGACAAGTTGGGGTTATTCAGGGCTTTTAAAAGATAAATAACCGAAGCGGCAGCAAGCCCCATAATGGCACCTGACGCACCAATACTCACAGTGATATAAACCGTATTATCAGGTAAATATAAGCTGTTCCATGAATTCATTGATGCACGGCTGGTGGCTTCACGAATACTCTCGCTATATTGCCAATAAGCACTAAAAAAGGCTGCACCAATACCTGAAAATAGGTAGATAGCGAGGTATCTGAATTTGCCGTATGTCCGCTCACATTCAATCCCTATTACAAACAGAGCCAAGGTATTTAAGGCGAGGTGAAAGCCCCCTGAATGCAACACCATACTCACCGGGTAGCGCCACCAATCCCCCGTTAAGGAGAGTTGGTAAACATTTGCACCAAATATTAATAAGTTATTTTCTTGGGAATCAAGGGGCGCTGCATAGGTAAGCTGATAAAAATAAACGGTGATATTTATGGCGACTATCAATAAGGTGAGTGCCATGGCCCAAATGGAAAACTTCGGTTTATGGGGAGTGTGTGTCTCTAAAGGGTCAGCCATTTCAATATCCTATCTTCGCTTTGTATTGATATATTAAATAAGCTAAGCCATTAGCGCAATTTACCATTATCTGAACTCGGGTATTTTCTCTTTTTTCAGACAAATAAGAAAATAAAAAAAGGCACATAAAATATGCGCCTTTCAATTTAATAAACAACAAATTAGAACGAGGTACGTTTATAAGTACGGTATTCTGGTTTCCAGAAATTACGTTCAATGGCTTCATCTAAAGCGCTGTCAGAGGTGACGGTTGCTACACCTTGAATCTGCGCTTCTTTGGCAACTTGTTTGGCTATAACGCGCGAAACATCTTGGATATCCGATAGCAATGGTAATAAAGCACCTTCGCCATTTTTTGCCAGTGGTGAACAGCTTGCTAATGCGCGGCTCGCTGCCATCAACATACCATCAGTCACTCGTTTTGCGCCTGACGCGATAACCCCTAGGCCTATTCCTGGGAAAATATAGGAGTTATTGCACTGGGCAATTGGGAAAACTTGGTCTTTGTAAGACACTGGGCTAAACGGGCTGCCTGTTGCAACTAATGCTTTTCCGTCTGTCCAATTGATGATGTCTTCTGGGCGAGCTTCAACGCGTGAGGTTGGGTTAGACAATGGCATCACAATTGGGCGTTCACAGTGTTTATGCATCTCTTTGATGATTTCTTCAGTGAACAAGCCAGCTTGGCCAGAAACGCCAATCAAAATAGTTGGTTTGGCATTGCGAACCACATCCAGCAGCGAAATTGAATCACTGTCCACATCCCAACTGGCTAAATTAGCGCTATCTTGCGTTAATTTAGCTTGGAAATCGAGCAGGTTAGGGAGTTTATCCGTCAATAAACCAAAGCGGTCAACCATGTAAATGCGTGAGCGAGCTTCTTCGTCGCTTAACCCTTCGGATTTCATTTGGGCAATGATTTGCTCGGCGATACCACAACCAGCTGAGCCTGCACCCAAGAACGTCACACGTTGGTCACTTAATTTACTGCCTGCGGCATTGCTGGCGGCGATGAGGCTACCTAATGCTACGGACGCAGTCCCTTGAATATCATCGTTAAAGCAGCAAAGCTCATCACGGTAACGGGTTAATAACGGCATCGCATTTTTCTGTGCGAAGTCTTCAAATTGCAATAAAACATTTGGCCAACGGCGCTTAACTGCTTGCACAAACTCATCGAGGAATTCGTTATATTCGTCACCGGTAATACGTGGATGACGCCATCCCATATACAGCGGGTCATTCAAGCGTTGTGGGTTATTCGTTCCTACATCAATAACAATTGGTAAGGTATAAGCAGGGCTGATACCGCCACATGCGGTATACAGTGACAGCTTACCAATTGGAATGCCCATGCCGCCGATACCTTGGTCACCAAGGCCTAAAATACGCTCACCATCTGTGACAACGATGACTTTTACATTTTGTTTTGTGGCATTTTGCAGCATGTCGTCAATATGTGCGCGGTTTGGATAAGAAATAAATAACCCACGGGCACGACGATAGATATCAGAGAAATGTTCGCACGCTTCACCCACAGTTGGAGTGTAGATGATTGGCATCACTTCCGTTAAGTGGGCATCAATCAAGCGATAAAATAAGGTTTCGTTGGTATCTTGAATGTTTCTTAAGTAGATGTGTTTATCGATATCTGTTTTAAAATCAATTAATTGACGATAAGCACGCTCAACTTGCTCTTCGATAGTTTCAACTTGTTCAGGCAGTAAGCCATGCAGGTTGAAGTTCGCGCGCTCTTCTTCAGTGAACGCACTGCCTTTATTCAATAAAGGGAATTCAAGTAAAATTGGGCCAGCATAGGGGATATAGAGAGGGCGTTTTGTTTCGTATTCATGTTCCATGAAATATCACTCTTCGGACGATTAATCAACAAAGTCAGGGTAGATCCTAAGCTAAACAGGAAATATGTACAGTAAATAATGATGCAAAATCGTTAAAAATTTTATAGACATAATAAAGAATTTAGTTAAGGAATGAAACTAAAGCGTACTTTTAGGTTGTGATTACGACGGGTAGATCACGGTTAGCAACATAATGGTTTTAATCCATTTTTTAAATTTAAAGGTGTAAATACAGTTTTCTTTATTATTTCTTGAATTTTTTAATTGATGTTTATCTTTTGTCTAATGAATTATTTTTTAACTAAATAGCGGTAAAACTATATTTAAAAATATCATATATTGCTGCATGTTTTTTATTGATTTATTTTTATGTTAATTTTTATCAACATAAAAGGCGGTAAATATGAGGTTTTTATTTTTTACTTTAATTTTATTACTAACAGCATGTAATGGCGGTCAAACGCTAAAGGTAAATAATGAGGATGAAAAGAATATAACATATGGGGAATCTGAATATAAAAAGGTAAAATTACTCGCCGGGTTGAATTTCAGTTATATGTATATCGCAATGAGAATGCCTGAAAATATAACTAAATATAAGCATAACAAGTTAGCTCATGTTAGGGTTATAGCGGATTTTATAAAGCTAGATAAAAAGTGTTTTGATGAAGGAATTGATTATAAAAAAGCAATTGTTTTATATCATGAATCATTAGATAAAAGGAATGTGTCTCGTACTATTTGGTTTTTTGAAAATATTTTAAATGTAATAGATGAAAACGAAAGAGATATAGTATGGAAAGCCTATCTTTATACAATAAATAAAGGTGGTAGAAAGGATGAATTAGCATTAATTATGAAAATATGGTACGCGATGTTAATAGAAGCGGCTAAGCCACCATCTGAAAAACAACAAAGAAGTATTGAATGGCTTTCTATTGCAAGACAAATTTCGACAATAAATAAGATGGAGAAACACATTAATAGTATGTGGACTAATAATCTTAAAACTAAATCTATAGGATTTAGAAATGAATAGAGCAAAAAATAATTATAACATTATTATTTTATTTATTACTTTACTGCTTTTTTCATTTCAAACTTTAGGTTTGGAACCAAAAAATAAAAAACAAAGTATATTTATAGAAATTATCCATGAATATATGTATGTCACTATGGATGAATATAAAAGACCTTTATCAAAGGAAAATATGAAGAAGTTCCACTATGAATCAGCATTGGCACATATAGAGTTTTTAAAAAATTGGTTTGATGTAAATAAGGATAAAAAAACTAGAAAAGGGGATATTAATTTCCATGAAGCTGTCATGATAAATAAAAAAGGGTTTAAGGCATCAGATTTACCTTATGATGCATGGTTCTTTGCTGATATTTACGATGTTCTTGATGATGCTGAACGAGATAAATTTTGGCAAGACATTCTTAATGCTATTTCCCACCCAGAAACAAATGCTGAGGTAAACGTATTTATTAAGCTTTGGTCAAAAATGAGGTTCGAGACAGATAGCCAATCTGTTGATAAAAAGAAGCCAAGCCAGCGGTGGTTAAATAGAATGAAAAAGATCCCCTTAGTTATTGAAATGGTAAAAACCATGGAAGCTGTTGAAGATTTATTCATTTATTCTCATCCGGAGCTTATTCAATAATTTTTAAAGTAATATTAAGGTTTAAATAGAATATGCGATTGAATATTTATTTAATATTTCCATTAATACTATTCTCGTGTGTAATTAATGCAAACAACAGACCTGGGTTTGTATGTGGGAAGTTTAATAATACAATAGTTGAGGTGCCGAGTGACTATGTGTATACCTTTGCAGAATATGAAGGGTATAGTTATTTTGACCCAAGATTTATTGAAAATAAAAAAGGATGTGAAGCTAATTTTAGAATTCTGCCAATGAGGATGTCTTGGACTGATTTGAAACCATCTAATGAGGTTAGTAATGATGTTAAAATTATAGAGGTTTATGTTGAACCATTAAAGGGAGACCCTGAAAAATATTTGAGTTATAGAAAACACGTGTATTTAGATATGGGGTACCTCAAAAGAAAGGGGGAGTTATATTATGATGAGGAATTAGAACTTTATTTTAATGAGGTTTCTATTGAGTTTAAACATATTAATGGTAATAAAGTGGATGTCAATATAATAAAGTATGGTTACTATTGGGATGAAGATAATGGTGAAGTCAATGTTTTAATGGAGTGTTCATGGAGATAGTTAGATGATAGTTATCGGCGTTGTAAATTATTATCATTAATGCCTGAGTTTGGTCTTAAATATAGTGTTTCATTTGAATTTTCAAATCTTGTTAATTGGGAAACTATTCAAGACAAGGTAAGGCTATTTTTATCAGAACGTATTAAAAATTAGGGACTAAAATATGAATATTAGTGGTCGTAGGCAGGGAAACTTAGAATTAATATCAACCGATTTATCTAATGTTACCCGAATTTTAATGGTTAGCAAAAGGCCAGAGCTTATGTATGATTAGTTTATTTTAATAGGTGTAAGTATGAGATTTAAACTAATAATTAGTTATCTAATTAAATTTACAGTTAATTGTCTTATGCTATTAAGCGCAATAAATAGTTACGCTAATAATCGCCCCGGTTTTGTCTGTGGGAAATTTAATGGAAATATTGTTGAAGTACCTCGAAATTATGTTGATTTTATTGCGGAGTACGAGGGGTATAGTTATTTTGACCGTAGAGCAGTTAACAATAAAACAGGGTGCAATGCTAACTTCACTGTATTACCTTTAAGAATGACATGGCCGGAAATGAAACCCGTCGATAGAATGGGGTTAGACAAAAATATAGAGGAAATAAAAATAGCAGTAAAACCAATGACAAATAATACGGCAACAATGAACAAACTTAGAGATAATTCAATTAATAACGATTTTTTTGGTAAAAGAAGTAATGTTTATTATGATGATGAACTTGATCTCTACTTTGTTGAGTACTTAAGGGAAAATGCAATAACGTATAAAGGGAAAAATTATCAAGATAAAACTCGAGTGTATTGGTCTGAAAATAAAAATGAAGTAATAAGTGTAATTAAATGTCATTGGCTGACTTTAAAAGGAGGTTATAATCGATGTGATATAAATGGGCGTATCCCAGAAATTAATGCTTATTTTCAAATAGATATCAATTGGAATAAGATTCATCAGTGGGAAAATATTTTGTTAAAATCAAAAGGGTTTGTAATAACTCAACTTAAATAGAAAAGGAGTTTCAATGTCAAATAATACAAAATACAGTGCGAGTAGGGTGTTTACAAAAAATGATCTTACTATAATAAAAAAATTATTAAGGAAAGATAAAAGTCCTAAGGAAATGTATCAGTATCTAGCGAGTAAAGGTGATCGGTATGCTCTATTCGCAGGGGTGAGTGGAAGTGAATCAGGTTTTTGGGGGAAATATACGTTATACACTCCGAGTGAAGAAGCATTGTTAAATAATGAGAAAATAAAATCAGAGGAATTTAGGAATATAGATTTTAGACTAGCTGAGGAATATTTAAATTTACTGGAAAGTAAACTCAATGAATCAGGCAGTGAAATTGTTGAAATATTGGACATTAATCATGAGGAGTTGATTTTAATTAATACTAAAGCTTGCTCTAAAAGTAGGTTAAGCATTGATAACTGGTATTTACATGCAGTATTTGAATCACTCTCACCAAATGAAAGGCAAGGCTTTTGGATTCATAGACTAAATTCTAGCACAGAATTCAAAGAGCAAATCAATCATCATTATAAGACATTTGATATGATGATTAAAAAATATATTTCAAGTAATGGTTCTGAAAAAGAGATGTTAAAGTCATGGTTAACGAATAATTTCTATATTTCAATGTATAAGGAATTAAGTAATTCACAAAATTATGAGCTTGATAAGATAAGAAGCTCTGAGTCAGAATTATCTAATTTAATGACGGATGTGATTGGTCACATAAAAACAAACGAAAAAGTGCTAGGTGATGTCGTTCCGTGGGTATTTCATGAAGTTGATGCTGATGAGGTATTAACTCAAGATGCTTTTTCATCAATAAAAAGTGAAGTAGATATCTTATTTTGGGAAACCAAAGAGGAAAAATTAAAATTTTTAATGAATGAAATCAGTGTAAATAGGTATAATCGCAGGAAGAAACGCGCTGCCTTATTTGATGTGAATGAACAGGATAAATTTGAATTGCATTTAAAAGATACACAGGATGTGTGTAAAAAATTAGAAGAGAAAAAAGATCCTAAAATTTTATATGACTATTTAGAAGCAAATAATGAACGGTATGGTGAGATCCCTAATGGGCTTGTTAGAGGTGACTCATATGCAGGGAAAATGGCAACAAATTTTTTAGTTGAAAGAGCAAGAGAACATGGAGTTATATTAAATTACACTGATTTGAAAAATATACAGCTTAAAATAGCAATTAAGACTTGTGATCTATTACTTGATAAGTTCGAGTATAATAATACTAAAGTTTTGAATGAAAGAATGAATATTTTTGAAGCTAAAAAAATACATGATGATTCACTTTCTGATTTTAATTTACCTAAAGAAGCCTGGACATTATCAATTCCACTACAGATTATCCCTATTGAAAAACATAATGAAATTTATAATGAAATGATATCAAGTTCAGGAAGTAATAAACAACAGGTTGAGTTTGGGATTTATTTAACCGATGAGATGTTGACTGAGATAATAAGAAACCCATCTAAAGAAAAAATTGATTTATTTATTGAGTGGACTAATACTGTATTCACAGTTGATAATATGAAAGAAACAGAGTCTGTTTTTGGTGATTATTTTGTAGAAAGAGGAATAACACTCAAGGAAGATATAGTAGCTTACGTGAATGAATTAAAAAAGGTTATTCCTAAAGGTGATTTAGATATTTATGGTGTTGATAGCACAACATCACCAAGTATAACACAGCCTATAAATAGGGAAGTGTTACCCACTCCACCAATCAAACACTCTCACAATATGGTAGATAAATCGATATTGGAAAGCACTTATCCAAAATCCGAACCAAATAGGCAATTAGCACCGCTTACAACAAATTTGCTAGATAGTTCAAAGTTTGAAAATAATGAAGCACCAACAAGTTATTATCTAGAACGTCCAAGTGTTGTTCTTCCGGGAACGTCAGGATTTAAAGACTTCCCTACAGATACCATAAGAAATAACCATCATTTTGAAAATATGATTGATAATTTAAGAGACAATATGTCATCAATGAACAATTCAATAGACTCATTTGATGATAAATACTCAATACCCTCAATGCCAAGTATACCTGAATTTAGTTATAGTGGTTATTCTTCTGGAGGATCTTTTAGTTTTAATTAATATTTAAAAAGTCTACTTATAATAAAATAAATTATTTTAATTATTAGTAATGGAATGGTAATTACTGATGTTTGTTTTTATGTGGGCAATGTGTTTTTTACATAATTGCTTTTTAAGATTGTTGGTTTCTAACTTTATGAATTACAAGGATGTATATGAATTATAAATTAATAGTTGTGCTTTCAGTTTTTCTTCTTGGTGCTTGCCAAAATCCTCAAGAAAATAATGTAAAATATAATAAAAAAATATAATTATTTTTTTTGAAAAAAAGGTGTTAAAACACTACGTCTTTTCTTTATGCTACAGATGTTATACTTTTCTGAATCTAAGGATTTAATATTTGATAGAAAAAAATTAGTCCTTTTTAAGGGTGAAAAAGATAATAACCCAATGTCAGAATTTTTAAAGTATCCAAAGGACGCATTTATTAAAAAATTAAGCCATGAACAGGCAATGGGTTTTTATCGTGAGAATTTAAATGAAATGGGAATGTCTTATCATGCTTGGATTTTAGCAGATGTTTTAGATGTTGTTAATGAGAGAAACCGAGAGGCACTATGGCAACAGTTCATTTTTGTGGTGAATAACAACGACCCTGCGAAGGAAGCTAAATTATTCATGATGCTTTGGTATACAATGGTAAGGGAAGCTTCCAAACCACCATCAGACAAGCAAATTAAAAGCAAAAGGTGGCTGGAGAAAATGAGGCGGATTACTTTAGTTAATAAGCTAGAGAAAAAGTTAGATTTTATGTTTGAAGAAATGATTAATGATTCAAAGTTTGATAATAAAAGCCGAAGGGGTTCTAATGATATCTTTTAAATCTAAATCTATTATTACATTAATTTTTTATTTTTATAATTTTATCATGTTTAAGTCTTTTAAATAAAGGTCATGCTTTTACTGATATAGACAGTATTCAAAAGGTTAATAATTCGGATAATAAATATTTCAGTATTTTTATTTATCTAGAAAAAGAATTTTTAATTAATCACATGAAGGAGCGAGGTGATTCATTTACCAGTGAAAAACTGAGAAAATATTAACGTGAATTAATGTTAGCATATGACAGAGTTATGAAAAATCGCAAAGAAATTGATAACATCCGAATTGGTGATATTACACATCAAGAATTTATTAAAATACAAAAAGAAGCGATGTTAAATTCAGGAATTCCTTATGAAGGTTGGTTGTTTAAAGATGTATTTGAAGTATTATCTATAGATAAAAAGAATAAAATTATAGGGAAACTATTAAATAGCTTTTCTAATAAATCACATAATGGTGAATCAGCGTTATTCGTTAGCATTTGGCTAGATATGAAAGAAGAAGCCGCGCAATCTGCATCGATAAAACAGCAACAAAGCCAAGCTTGGCTAGAAAAAATGCGAAAGATCCCTTTAGTTATTACATTAGAAGACACGATAAATGAAACAGAGAAATTGTTTAATGAATTCACTTACTAGGGCATATATTAATCAAAACTAGTGAGTCCTATTATGGATGGCCACTTTGCAGGTAAATGGTTTTGTGAACAAGACTAAAGCTCTAATAACAACTATACGGTTATTGCTGTTTATTCAAGCTCCCAGCAATAACCGTTATATTTAAATAAATATAAAATTAATCCAAATAAGCTAATTCAATATTTTGGCAACCCAGTGCTTGTAATGTATTTTCGGTAACACACCAATGTTTGATAATCGCATCTTGCTTTTCAACAAATTTAGCTTGGTCGATGGCGTGAATATCTTTACCTGAGAGGTTAATCATAATTAACGCCGCTTGCAGTGGTGGCAAACTTGGGTTGAATGCGGCATTTTCTGCGTAGCGGCCTGTAAATAATGAACCATCTTTTAACTGTAACGCAATACCTGAATGGGATTGGCTATAAGGCGCATGAGATTGGTTTGCTGCCTCGATTGCAGCAGTTAATAACCTGTCACGGCTTTGGTTTTTATAACCATGGTCGACAGGGTCTAGCAGTAAAGTGGTAATATTGAGGTCAGAAGGCCCAAAAGAGTCGGGTAAATAGTGGTGCAGTACCGCAGGTGTGCGGCCAGGTAAATTCACCATAATTTTACCACCTTCGCGTAATTCATTCATAAACTGGCGGCAGTGGCCACATGGGGTGTAATTCACAGTGATCGACGTAATTTGCTTTTCGCCTTTCATCCATGAATGGGTGATCGCACATTGCTCCGCGTGGATCACTTGCCCCATCGAAACATGGCTAAATTCCATATTGGCGCCGAAATATAAATTACCGCTAGCGCCGCAAGCGATTGCACCAACATGGAAATGGGAGATTGGCGTAACGGCATAGGCCGCTGCAAAAGGGAGTAGTGAGAATGCTAATTCTGAGTCGCTAACACCGCTTTGCGCTTTAATGTGCTGCACTTGCTCAGCCGTTAGCATTCCAGGAAAATCGGATTTATCAATGATAGGTCTAAGTACAGACTGTAGCTTCTCTGGAAGCTCGGCCCAAGCGGCCTTAAATCTTGAATGCATGAGTTACCCTCCCTATTTAATTGTTTTCATTCTATTCAATAAAGTACATATTGATATGTGATTTAAATCACTAATTTAAATGAAACATATGAAACAAATTCTTTAATTGAGAGATATATCTCATGTTTTTAGTGTTCAATGATAAGTAAGAGAACATCGTTTTCTCTTACTCATCATACTTAACGGAGTGTTTAACTAATAAGATTAGCTAAAAAGATGCAAAATGACAGGAAATATAAATGGCGCACTTAACGAGGTGATCACCCCACAGGTCATCAATGCGAGCGAACTATAAGCTCCCTCAATGTAATTAACCTCAGCGCAACGTGCGGTGCCTAATGCGTGGGAAGCCGTTCCCATCGCAAGCCCACGAGACGCATGGGTGCGTACACGTAAAGCATCAAATAAACTGTGGCCAAACATGGCGCCTAAAATCCCCACAAACAACACACAAGCGGCACTAATTGCAGGGATCCCACCAATTGAATCGGCAACCGCCATCGCAATTGGCGTCGTAACAGATTTCGGTAATATTGAGGCGGCGATATCTGGCGTTGCCCCAAGCCAAAATGCAATTGCTGCGCCACTGAACATCGCGACGATGCTACCCGCAAAGCAGATACTAAACAAAGATTTCCATTGGGCACGAATTTGGTGCATTTGCTCATACAGGGGGAAAGCCAATGCCACAACGGCGGGTTGCAGTAAATCATTCAGGATTTTACTGCCCGCAAAATAATGCTCATAGGATGTATTGGTGATAACCAGTATGGCAATAAGCACCGCAATGGTAATTAATAATGGGTTTAATATCGGTAATTTAAATTTCACTGATAATTTGCGGGCAAGGTAAAACACCACAATTGTCAGCGGTAACGACCACCAAATGTGCGTTAACATTATTCATTCCCCTTAGTTTTATCATTATTAATCACCGAAGAAATTGGCTCTTCAGGAGGAAGGGGAACTTCATCAGGTTTAGCACCCACGACAGGGCGTTCTTTGTGGATATAGTTGGAACTGATAGCGACGACTATCATTACAATTAAGGTACTGACCACACAAGAAACCACAATCGGGAGCAGCTGTTGACTCAGTAAGTCATAGTAATTCATGATCCCCACACCGATAGGCACAAATAGAATGGTCATATTTTTCAATAAAATACTGCATCCAGGTTGTGCCCAATGTGCAGGGATAACTTGCAGCGCCAGCAGTGCAAATAAAATGAGCATACCGACAATACTGCCAGGGATAGCAAAAGGAAGTAGGGTAGAGATAAGGTTTCCGATAATCAGGCAGAGGTAAAGTATTGCGAAAGCGCGCAAATACTGCCATCCCGTTATCAGTACCTGTTTAAATGACATGAGATCCGTCCTGTAGCTTGATATCTATTCATCATACAATTAACTAGAGAGTTGTGCTATAGATCACAAGAAAATATCTTAACATTCTGCGATGGGAAACTGAAACACACAGACTGCTAATGTACTCACGAAAACAAGGTTTAAGCTAATATCTTTGAGGTATACTTTATTAAATATTTATTACGTATATCACAGTTATTATTTTTTATTTTAAAAGTAGTTGAACTATAGCGTTTAGCCGATAAATTAAATAATTAAAGAGTATTTAAAATGATTGAATAATTGAATAATAAATAAGGAAATAAATGGATTATATAGATCTCAGAAGTGATACATTAACTAAAATTTCACCCAATGATTTAATTAATATGGATTTTAGTAAGATAGGAGACGATTGCTACAATGAGGATGAATATGTTAAAGAGTTAGAATGTTTTGCCGCAACGTTATTTGGAAAAGAATCAGCATTATTTATGCCATCTGGAACAATGAGCAATCAAATAGGTCTTAGGGTACTAGCAAATCCTGGCGATGAGGTAATTACTGAAACAGGTTATCATATTTGTTATTTTGAATCTTCTCCAACATCTGCACTTAGCGGGATTGTTATTAATAATATTAAAACAAGTAGTGGGATATTAACGGTTAAAGATGTCATTGAAGCCATAAATAATAAATCAAGGTGGTCAAATTTATATGCAATTCCTAAGGTCATCTCGATAGAAAGTAGTATTGGAACCTATGGAGGATGTATATTTCCTATTGAAGAAATTAAGGCATTAAGAAAATTATGTGATGATAGAAACATTTCATTATATCTTGATGGCGCAAGGGTTTTAAATTCATGTGAGGCACTGAGTATTTCACCAGAATGCTATGTGAAAGACATAGATCTGCTCAATGTTTGTCTTTCAAAGGGGATTGGTGCGCCTTTTGGTTCAGTGCTTATTTGGAAAGAGCGGGATATCCAAATTGCAAGAAAGCTTAGGAAGTGGTATGGCGGTACATTGCATCAATCAGGTTTAATGGCGTTTATAGCATTAAAAAAATTAAAAGAGTACAAAGTAAATATAAGGAAAGACCATGATAATGCTCAATACTTATGTAAAATATTGGAGGGTTTTTTTGAAATAAAATACCCAGTTGAAACTAATATTATTATGGTAAATAAAAAAAATGCACATGAGTTTTCTTTATTGCTTAAAGAGTCTGGTATTTTAGCAACAGCATGGACGGATGAAATTATTAGGTTTGTTACTAGTTCAAATATAAATAAATATAAATTAAATAAATTGAATGGAATACTTAATTCAATGGGGATTTTTAGAAAATAGAAAATAGAAAATAGAAAATAGAAAATAGAAAATAGAAAATAGAAAATAGAAAAATGAAAAATAAAATATTAGCGTCAAGGTTTTTGTCTGGTGTTTCATTTTATAGCTTTTTACCCTTCTACTCTCTTTACTTATTAAACTATAAAGAACTTACAAAAGAAGATATTGCAATTATATTATTTGTGTTCTTATTTGTAAGTAGAGGTTTTTCTTTACTTTCACACTATATTATTTTTTTGTTAGGCTATAAGATTACATTCATTATGAGTTATCTGCTAACATCATTAGCGATAGCTATGACCTACCTTTTAAGTGATGTTAGCTCATTTATTATTTTTTCTGCAATTATAGGTGCAGGGTTCTCAATTGCGAATGTATGTACTAGTCTTTTTTTGGCTGAAAACTCTTTGCATTCAAATAGAATGAGAAATTTTTCTATTTTAAATGTCATCGTTAATATATCTTCAGCGTTAGGTGGTGTTTTAGGCGAGTTTTTTTACAATAAGTCATATCCTGGTGTTATTTTATTTCCTGCTTTGATTATGCTTTTTCAGCTATATATTCAATGGGAATAAAAGACAGTGCAATATCTAATGAGAATAATAATAATAATAATAATACAATAAGAGTATCTGCAAGCTTTAGTGAGTGGTGTGTTTTTGTTTTGTATAGCGCTGTTTCTTTTTTCATGATAGGTGTGATACTAAGGAATCTTGCATATCACTATGAATTATACTCAAAGATGGAAATAAAATATATTTCAGTTTCATTACTTTTCGCTTTAAATGCAGGGATTATTATTACTCTACAAATGAAAGTGACAAACTTTTTAGCGAATAAAAATCTACTTATTCAAAATATTATCTATAAAATAAGTTTATTATTAACAGTAAGTATTTTGTTTTTTTTGGATTTTAATTCGGCAACCAGTTTGTATTTATTAATTGGTCTATTTTCTTTGTGTGAGTTAGTTTGGAGTCCGTATAATAATAGCCTTTCTATTATCAAATGTCCGTTTGAGAATAAAAAAATGTCATTATCCTTATGTGTTTTTTTCTGGGGTGTTGCAGAATCATGTGGCGCGTATTTTGGCCTTATAGCAGGACTATATCAATTAAATTATGTATTGCCTTTTTTTATTATAATATTACTTATTTTTTTATTTGGGGTTGAGCATTTTTTAACTAAAAGGAATAAATATGAAAACGATAGTTTTTGTTGAATGTAATATATCAGGCACAGGAGTCAGTGCGTTAAAAATTGCCAAGCGTTTAGGTTATCATACAGTATTGTTTACTAAGGAATGTGCATTTTATCGAAAGATACCCGATAACCCAACATTGTATGTTGATGATATTATTGAGTTAAACACAGACTGCATGGTGTCTGTTTTACATAAAGCAATGCAATATAACACAGTTGGAGTTGTGGCATTTGATGACTATCGTTTAGTGACGGCGGCAGCAGTATCTCATGCCTTAGGCTTGCCATCCCCAAGTATTAAAGCTTTAGTTTCATGCCGATATAAAAATATATCGCGGGAAATACTTTCTAATAAAGAAGAAAACATTAAATTTAAAGTCTGCCAGATTGGAGAAAATATAGATTTTTCAGAGTTTACGTTTCCTTTAGTTGTCAAACCTTGTGATGATAGCGGTAGTAGTCAAGTCACGATTTGTTCTAATATTGAAGAGGCTAATATTGCTGTTACAGAGCTAATTAATTTTCGAATTAATAATCGAGGTTATAAATTATCATCGTATTATTTAATTGAAGAGTTTATTCAAGGTAGTGAATACAGCGCTGAAGTATATTGGAATATTGAATTAAATCAATGGGAAGTATTAGGTATAACCGAAAAAATAACTACGCAAGGGAAATACGCTGTAGAAATAGGGCATAATTTTCCTTGTAAATTGGAATTAAAAAATAAAATAGAGGAGACAATTATTGGCTGGTTAAACCGGCTTGGATTGTCACATACAGTTGCTCATGTTGAGTTTAAACTCGATAATAATAAAATCAGGTTAATTGAAGTAAATCCAAGAGTCGCGGGAGGGATGATTGATAATCTTTGTGAAAACGTAACAGGTTTTAGTTTAGTTGAATGTTACTTATCGTTGCATGTGAAGGGGATGTCATATATACCGCAATCTGTTGTTGAAAATCGATTTGCATCAATTCGTTTTATAACACCTACAAAATTAGGAACGATTAAAACGATTTCTACAGCACTTGTGTTATCACCATCATTACTATACAAATTTGTTTCGACCCCTATTGATGCTAAAGCTCTTAAAGATAGTTATAGCCGTCTTGGTTACATTGTAGTTTATGGAACTTGCGCTGAAGAGGTTATTACTTCGGTGGAGAGCAAATTACAGCAAATAAAAATTGAGTATATTGAGTAATATTTGGGGGTAGAAAACAACCCTAATGACTTAGTGTATAAGTATTAGGGTTGTTATAGCGTTTAATTAATAGATACTAATACAGATGTTACTTAACTTGCATACCTGGCTGTGCGCCGCTATCAGGGCTGAGCAGATAAATGTCTTTTCCACCAGGGCCTGCTGCCATGACCATACCTTCGGAAATACCAAAGCGCATTTTACGTGGAGCAAGGTTTGCGACCATCACCGTTAAACGGCCTTCTAATGCTTTCGGGTCTGGGTATGCAGAGCGAATGCCAGAGAACACTTGGCGCGTTTCACCACCAATATCTAACTGTAATTTCAGTAATTTGTCTGAACCCTCAACAAAGTCAGCCTGTTTGATTAGTGCAATTCGCAGGTCGATTTTTGCAAAATCATCAAAGGTGATCGTATCTTGAATTGGGTCATCCGCCAGTGGGCCAGTGACTTGCTGGATTGGCTTGATGCTCTCTTTTGATGCTTCAACCATTGCATCCACTTTTGTCATTTCAATGCGGTTAAATAGCGCTTTGAAAGGTGCAACACTGTGACCAAGTAATGGAGTGTTAATCGCATCCCAAGATAACTCAGTATTTAAGAACGCTTCTGCACGTTTGGTCAGACCTGGTAAAACGGGTTTCAGGTAAGTCATCAATATACGGAACAGGTTAATCCCCATTGAGCAGATATCTTGCAGCTCTTGGTCTTTGCCTTCTTGTTTAGCAACTACCCAAGGGGCTTTTTCATCAACATAGCGGTTAGCAATATCCGCTAGTGCCATGATTTCGCGGATCGCTTTGTTGTATTCGCGATTGCTATAATCTTCACCAATGACTTTTGCCGCATCAACAAACTGTTGATATAACTCAGGCTCTGCTAAGTTTGCAGATAACTTGCCATCGAAGCGTTTAGCAATAAAGCCTGCGTTACGCGAAGCTAAGTTAACCACTTTGTTTACAATATCGCTATTGACGCGCTGAACGAAATCTTCAAGGTTTAAATCAATATCATCGATACGAGAAGACAGTTTTGCCGCGTAGTAATAACGTAAGCAGTCCGCGTCTAAATGGTCTAAATATGAACGCGCAGTGATAAAAGTACCACGCGATTTTGACATTTTCGCGCCATTAACCGTGACATAACCATGAACAAATAGGTTAGTTGGTTTACGGAATTGGCTGCCTTCTAACATCGCAGGCCAGAACAGGCTGTGAAAATAGACGATATCTTTACCGATAAAGTGGTAAAGATCTGTTTTCGAGTCTTTATTCCAGAATTCATCGAAACTCAGGTCACCGCGTTTGTCGCACAGGTTTTTAAATGAACCCATGTAACCAATTGGTGCATCTAACCAGACATAGAAATATTTACCTGGCGCATCTGGGATTTCAAAGCCGAAATACGGTGCATCGCGGGTAATATCCCACTGTTGCAGACCTGATTCGAACCATTCTTGCATTTTGTTCGCGACTTGTTCTTGCAGCGCACCCGAGCGAGTCCATGCTTGCAGCATGTCGCTAAATGCAGGTAAATCAAAGAAAAAGTGTTCTGAATCACGCATTACAGGTGTTGCACCAGAGATAACAGAACGCGGGTTGATTAATTCTGTTGGGCTGTAGGTTGCGCTACACACTTCACAGTTATCACCGTATTGGTCTTCTGCTTTACATTTCGGGCAAGTACCTTTAACGAAGCGGTCTGGTAAGAACATGCCTTTTTCTGGGTCGAAAAGCTGAGAAATAGTGCGGTTTTTAATAAAACCGTTATTTTTCAGTTTCCCATAAATCAGTTCTGATAATGCTTTATTTTCTTCACTGTGTGTCGAGTGATAGTTATCATAGCTAATGGAAAAACCTGCAAAATCGTTCTGATGTTCTTGGCTCACTTCAGCAATCATGGCTTCAGGCGTGACACCTAGCTGTTGTGCTTTAAGCATGATTGGGGTTCCGTGCGCATCGTCAGCACAGATAAAATGAACCTCTTTGCCGCGCATTCGCTGATAACGGACCCAAATATCAGCCTGAATGTGCTCCAGGATATGACCAAGATGGATTGAACCGTTAGCATAGGGTAACGCACAGGTTACCAGTAATTTATTCGCGACTTGAGACATAGTAACTTTCTTACTTCCATTATTTGAAAAGGGTCTTTGATGTTAACCGATCAAAACCATCGCTGCTAGGGATATAAAAGATTAATTGGAAATTTGTTGGAAAAAGAAATTTTCGCCTCTTCTTGGCTTTTCCTGCGCTTGGCAATCACTATTTTTTATGTTCTCTGTTATGATTAACCTCAGTCAAAGTATATCCGTCTAATCTCAGGTAGCTTATCGAGTTATATAGGATATCTATAAGTTCAAAAATATAAATAAAGGAGCCGGGATGAACGATAAATCCCCCGAGCAGAACAAACCAGAACTGCTGACTGAACAAGTCTCCAAAGTTTTGGCTTCATTTACACACCCAACGCTGCAACGTAATCTGATTTCCATCAAAGCGTTACATCATTGTGCAATGTTGGACAATGTGCTGCACGTCGAATTAGTCATGCCATTTGTTTGGAAAGGGCCTTTCCAAACGCTGATTAGCGAAAAAACGGCAGAACTGAAGCAGTTAACTGGCGCTCATGCGGTTGAGTGGAAACTGCGTCACGATGTGACGACGCTAAAACGCGCTAACGATTTGCCTGGTATCAAGGGTGTGCGCAATATTCTGGCGGTGAGCTCAGGTAAAGGCGGTGTGGGTAAATCCAGTACTTCTGTCAACCTCGCGCTAGCACTGGCGCAAGAAGGGGCGAAAGTTGGTATCCTTGATGCGGACATTTATGGTCCGTCAATTCCAAATATGCTAGGCACAACACTAGAGCGCCCAACGTCTCCTGATGGCCAGCACATGGCGCCGATTATGGCGTATGGCTTAGCGACTAACTCCATCGGTTATTTAGTCACTGACGATAACGCAATGGTATGGCGTGGCCCAATGGCAAGTAAGGCGTTAATGCAAATGCTGCAAGACACCTTATGGCCTGATTTAGACTATTTAGTGATCGATATGCCACCAGGAACAGGGGATATCCAATTAACTCTGTCACAAAACATCCCTGTAACAGGCGCGGTTGTGGTGACAACGCCACAAGATATCGCACTGGTTGATGCCATGAAAGGTATCGTGATGTTTAAGAAAGTGAATGTGCCAGTGTTAGGCGTAGTAGAAAATATGAGCGCACATATTTGCAGTAACTGTGGCCATGTTGAGCCAATTTTTGGTACTGGTGGTGCAGAAAAACTGGCTGAAAAATACAACACGAAACTGTTAGGCCAAGTTCCGCTGCATATTTCTTTGCGTGAAGATCTCGATCGTGGTCAACCAACTGTTATGCGTGATCCTGAAGGTGAGTTTGCGGATATCTACCGTGAAATTGCATCAGGCATTTCAGCATTAATGTATTGGGAAGGGGATAAAATCCCAACGGAAATTTCATTCCGCGCGGTGTAGTTCACCATAATCTATTAGGGGCTATTTAGTGTTTAACATTAAATAGCCTTTTTTTATTTGTATTGCTTTCCTATCCAACCCACTTTCCCTTTTTCTGATTTATCTGTGGATTGTTTCTATATTGGGAAAGGATAGCGTAGAATAAAGTGATATTGTTGATGAATTCTTTTCCTATGGGCAAGGCCTAAAAGGTGATTATGAAATTTTTAATTTTTATTGTCGTCGTGGTGCTGATCGTTATTTATTTTTATAACCGTATCGTGGCATTACGCGAAGCCGTAGTTTCCAGCGAAACTGAAATTTCAGTTCAATTAGACAGACGCGGAAAAGTGTTTGATAGCTTACTTGCGACGGTGAAAAAATACTTAAGCCATGAAACGGAAGTGTTCAGTAAAATTACAGAGCTACGCACTCAGGCACAAAATTCAACGGGCGATAAAGCACGCGAAGCGGAAGATGCGCTATCCAAAATGGTGAGTAGTGGGGCGATTAATGTCGCAGTTGAAGCCTACCCAGAGCTGAAATCTGATGCAATCATGGCTAACTTGCAAGAGGAAATCGTTTCTTCAGAAAATAAGCTGTCTTTTGCAAAACGCGGTTATAACCGTTCATTAGAAACCTATAATGCGTATATTGCATCCATGCCAGCTGCGCTTATTGTTGGTATTATTCCGAGCTTAAAAATATCAAAAGAATACTGGCGTCTTGACGAAGAGACGATTAAGTCTGAAGAATCACGTCGCATTAATTTTGACTAATTATCGGTTTATTGTCATTTGGACAAATTATCGGGACAGCTTAGGACGTTCCGATAATTATCTGTGATAGAAAGCAGGGTATTTTATGGATTTTCGTAACGTCATACGTAAAAATAATATTCGGACTCGTTTTGTGGTGATGAGCTATATTTTTATTATGCTTATCATTGGGTTATTAGCGGATATTGCCACGCATCCAAATGAGCAATTAGATTTGTTTGATAATGCAATGGAATTTGTGACGTTAAAAGAAATGCCAATTGCGACATTTATCGTTTTAGGTTTGACATTCCTTGGGTTGGTTTATATTCATTTTCGTGGTCATAAAATGATGTTGGCAGGGATGAATGCGAAAGAAATCAACCCAGAAAATGCCACCAGTTCAGAAGAAAAACAGCTGTTTAATATTATTGAAGAGCTGAGTTTAAGTGCAAGTTTAGGCTATATTCCTCGTTTATATATTTTAGAAAGTGATGAGCCAAATGCATTTGCCGCAGGTTGGAATGGCCGTAATGCATTGGTTGGGGTGACGCGCGGTCTGCTTCAAACGCTGAACCGCCAAGAAGTACAAGCCGTTCTGGCACATGAAGTCGGCCATATTATACATGGTGACTCGAAGCTGACTTTGTATGTGGGGATTTTAGCGAACGTGATTTTAACGATAACCAACGTATTTAGTCAGATTTTTATTCGTACCGCAGGGCGAAGCCGTAATAATGCTGCCAATAAAGCCCAAATGATTTTATTGGTGTTGAATTTTGTGTTGCCGTGGATCACACAAATTCTGTATTTTTATTTGTCCCGCACCCGTGAGTATATGGCGGATGCGGCGGCAGTTGATCTTACCTCTGATAACCAAGCCATGATCAGCGCGCTGAAAAAAATATCAGGCAAGCATGCAACCCATGAATATGATCAGAGCAGCACAGGGCAAGCTTATCGAAAAGCGGCTTATATTTTTAATAAGGGGGATTCTGTTTTTTCCACTCACCCGTCTATTGAAAACCGCATTGCCGTTTTAGAAGGGAAAAAGCAGTTTTAGCCACATAAATTAAAGGGCTAATTGGAAATCCCCCCTTTTTCATTAAATATTGGCGTTTTTTTTAGCGAACTTTGCCGAAGGACGCTGGAACAACACGCCATTACCTCCTATAATTCCGCCAACGTAACATTTTGATGTTATGTATTTTCATTTCTAAAATATTTAACCAGGTTATCATTTTATGACTGACATAGCGCATCACTGTACCATTGTAGGTATATCGGGAGCCTCTGCATCTGGCAAAAGCTTAATTGCAAGCACTCTATATCGTGAATTACGAGAAAAGGTCGGTGATCATAATATCGGTGTTATTCCAGAGGACTGTTATTATAAAGATCAAGCAGATGTACCGATGGAAGAACGACTTAAAGTGAACTATGACCATCCTAATTCAATGGATCACAGTTTGCTTTATGAACACCTCAGATCACTAAAAAGTGGTCAAGCAGTAGAAATTCCGCAATACGACTATGTCGCTCACACTCGCAAAGAAAAAACCATTACATTCAAACCTAAAAAAGTCATTATCATTGAAGGCATTTTATTGTTAACCGATAAACGCTTACGTGGTGAGATGGATTTTTCGATTTTTGTTGATACACCACTCGATATTTGCTTGATGCGTCGTATTAAACGTGATGTAAATGAACGAGGCAGAACATTAGATTCCGTGATTGACCAATACAATAAAACGGTTCGCCCAATGTTTTTACAGTTTATTGAGCCATCGAAGCAGTATGCCGATATTATTGTGCCTCGTGGCGGGAAGAACCGTGTGGCAATTGATATCTTAAAAGCGAAGATCGGGGAATTTTGCCAAGAGTAATCAAGGTAAAAACTAACATTATGAAGGGGGAAACAGCCATGCGTCTTTGTGACCGCGATATTATTCAATGGATGGATGATGGCAAATTAGTCATTAGTCCGCGCCCACCTGTTGAACGGATCAATGGTGCGACCGCAGATGTCCGTTTAGGAAATCAGTTTCGTGTTTTTCGTGGACATACCGCGGCATTTATCGATTTAAGTGGCCCAAAAGATGAAGTGAATGCTGCACTGGATCGTGTGATGAGTGATGAGATCGTGCTGAGCGAAGACGAGCCATTTTTCTTACATCCAGGGGAATTAGCACTTGCAGTGACGCTTGAGTCTGTTACGCTCCCAGATAACCTTGTGGGTTGGCTTGATGGTCGCTCATCACTGGCTCGATTAGGCTTGATGGTGCATGTTACCGCGCATCGTATTGACCCTGGCTGGAAGGGGCAAATCGTACTAGAATTTTATAATTCAGGTAAGCTACCATTAGCATTACGCCCTGGCATGGTCATTGGGGCGCTAAGCTTTGAGCCATTATCAGGTAGTGCAGATCGCCCTTATAATAGCCGCCAAGATGCAAAATATAAAAACCAACAAGGGGCTGTTGGTAGCCGTATCAGTGAAGACTGATATTCGCTAAACTTCGCGGAAATTGTGTCATTAATGGATTTTAATGGTGTAATTTTCGCCCATTTTCAGGGAAAGTGATGGTGTGAGTTCACGTTGGTGATGGTCGCAGGTAAAGTTTAAGAGAGGGAAGCATGAAACGTTTTTTAACGACACTGATTATTTTACTTGTCGTCATTGTTGCGGGTCTGACAACATTAGTGATGTTGGTAAATCCGAATGATTTTCGTCATTATATTGTCGAGCAAGTAGAGAAAAAAAGTGGTTATCAGCTTGAATTTAATGGGGATATGCGCTGGCATGTTTGGCCAACGTTGAGCATTATCACCGGTCCCGTATCTTTAACTGCACCAAATGCATCCAAGCCTGCCTTGAGCGCTGAAAATATGCGTTTAGATGTTGAACTGTGGCCTTTGATTTCCCACCGTTTATCTGTTGAACAAATTGTGATTGATGGTGCAGTGATCCGTAAAACACCAGAAAGTGAGCCTCAAGCACATAGTAGCGACCCGATTGCACCTGGTGGCTCAACCTCTCAGACTCCCACTATTGATAAGAATAACTGGTTGTTAGATATTGAAAAAGTTGATATTTCTAACAGTTTAGTGATTTGGCAAACACCAAAAGATGAATTTAACCTCCGCAATATTAATCTGTCACTGAAAAAAAATAATAATAAACAGGTGGCGGTAAAATTCAGCAGTAACCTAAATAAAAACCAACAAGAATTTGTGTTCGATACTCGGGCAGATATTGATTTATCAGCGATAAATCAAAAAATCAGTGGTCAATTAACACAGTTTGATTATTCACTTAGTGGTGTAGATTTACCTGAAAATGGCATTTCTGGGCAAATTACTACCGATTTTTTGTATACCAAGGGGCAACAACCTAACGCGAATTTAACTAATCTATCGATTAAAGCCAATGAAAGCCTGCTAACAGGGAATGTTAGTGTAAAATTAGGTGATATCCCACAGCTGGCTGTTGAATTAACGTCTGAAAAATTAGATTTAGATAGTTTATTGGGGACGGTAGTGACAGCTTCGGCTTCTGAGCTGGAAACCAATAATAACCGTGTTGGGGTCAAGCCTGTTATTTCAGGGGCAAATACACAGCGATATGATTTATCAGGTTTAAAATCATTCACGGCTAACGTTGACTTATCGGTAGGGAATTTAATTTACCGCGGAATGACTGTAACTGATGTGGTGATTAGTGCCCAAAATCAAACCCCCCGTTTAACGGTTTCTAAATTACAAGGGAAAGCATTTGGTGGTGAATTTTCATTACCTGTTACTCTAAATTATAGCGCAACCCCCGTTACTGTTTCAGCAAAACCTGACTTTAAAAACATCGATTCAGCACCGTTATTAAAAGCCTTCAATATGCCGCAAAAACTGAGTGGTATTATTTCCCTTAATGGTGCGTTATCAGGTGTCGGCTATGATGATTATGCAGTGAAGAACCAATGGCAAGGGCCTGTTAGCTTTGAACTGAGAAATGCGAAATTACATGGGTTGAATATTCCACAATTAATTCAGCAATCAGTTTCCCGTGTGACGAATAAAATTAATGCACCTGTGAATACAGGGAATTATACAGAAGTTGAATTATTTACAGTTAATGGCTATTTAAATAAAGGCAATATGAGCATTTCATCAATGAATGCGAAGTCTTCTTTAGTGAATATTAATGGGCAAGGCCATGTAAATATTCCAAATGAAACGATTGATGTGAATTTGGGCGTGAATATTTTTGGGGGATGGGCGGGGGATTCTCGTCTTGTTCAGCAATTGCAAGGAATGACTATTCCGCTGCGTATTTATGGTAATTGGCATAGCTTGCAATATCAGTTGGATGTGGAAAAACTGTTGCGTAATGAGCTACGTACGCAAGCGAAACAAGCCATTGGTAACTTCTTGAAAAAAGAAGAAAACAAAGGGCTGAATGAATTATTGAATGCTTTATAAATAAATGAAGCAACCTAAAAATAGGTTGCTTCATTCTAGGTGGCTATTTATTCGTTGAACTTAGATGGGGTTTTTACACCATTAATGAAATTGTTCTGTCTTTCAAGGTTATCGTTATATTTTATGTTATTCATTTTTTCTTTATGAATTGCTTTATTTTCAGTTAAATCAACCTTTTTGTTCGCTTCGGATAATTGATTTTTTAATTTTTCGAGCTTTTCTGGTTTTGATTTGTGGTGATTATAGGAAGAGGATTTTAATAGGTCCTGGTACTTGTTAATATCTTTTTCTAATGTCTTTAGTGTTAATTTCATCGTTGCTGGACTGTTACTGAAAAGATTATTTGCACCAATAGCCCCGCTGCTAGCTTTTTTTATGTCTTGCATTATGTTTTCAATAGATTTAGTGATTTTTTTCGTTAATTGACTAATATCTTTTTTATGAACCGTTTTTTCGGAAGTCATCACAGGGCATTTTTGATTATTGTTACTAACGTTATTAGTGTTTCCACTTATACCTTTCAATGACTTATTTGTATTTCCACTAACATGTTGAATCGTTGTCTGTGATATGTTCGAATTATGAATTGGTTTTAGCATGATATTACCGTTATTAAAGTTAATTGTATTTTATTGGTTGAATTATTCAGGGTTTCAATGCTGATTTCTTTAATAAAACGCTACTGTTTTTATTGTTAACAGGTAAAGGGATAATATCTTCGGTTTTTAGACAAAAAAACACCGGCTCTATAGGCCGGTATTTTAGTAAAGAAATAAAACTAATTAGTCATCTTCATATTCATAACCATCCCCTTCACGGGCGGGGGGAGTGATTAAGACTTTATTGACGCGGTGACTATTCACTTCCAATGGTTGGAAAATGCAGCCATTAATGGTGACTTGTTCCCCCACTTCTGGAACACGTTGTAAATGCTCCATTAAAAGACCCGCAATGGTTTCGTATTCACGTTTGTCGTCTAACTCCATTGGTACAAACATGATCAGGTCTTCCAGTGGCATAAAGCCATTGGCAATCCATGTACCATCATCAAGCTTCTGAATATCATGACGTGAATCATTCTCTTCATCGCCAACAGGCAGGTTACCTGCGATGGTTTCCATCACGTCGGTCAATGTCACGATACCTTCAATTGAACCAAACTCATCGACAACAAAAGCAAAGTGGGTATGCGCTTTACGGAACTGTTCGAGGGCTTTGAGCAGTGATAGACCTTCTGGGAAAATCAGCGGTTGAGTGATTAACGCACGTAAATCCAATGGCTTACCATTTAGTTGTTGTTTCACTAAATCCATCACATGTACAACACCGACAGGCTCATCACTAATCGTCTCATCAATCACTACAAGGCGCGAGTGTGGGTTTTTCTCCATTAATTGCAACAAGTCGCTAGAAGACTTATTGATATCAAGATAGTCCACATCGTGGCGTGAGGTCATGATACTTTCAACGTTACGCTGCGCCATCCCTAACACTCGAGCAATCATTAAACGCTCTTGTGGGTCGAAGACTGATTTATTATCTGCGATAAGATCTGAGGTATGAGGGTCTAATTCACCGCGTTCTGAATTACCACTTAAAATACGTAACACGGCCTCTGCTGTACGTTCACGCAGTGGGCGCGTCCCCGTTAGGAACTTACGGCGGTTAAATTGCGCGAACTGGTTTAGCACTTCAATCATAATGGAGAAGCCGATAGCGGCGTACAGATAGCCTTTTGGAATGGCGTAGCCAAAACCTTCAGCCACAAGACTGAAACCAATCATCAACAAGAAGCTTAAACACAGTATGACAATGGTAGGGTGGTTGTTCACAAAGCTGGTCAGTGGTTTACTTGCCCAGATCATCAGCAGCATAGCAATCGTGACCGCCGCAATCATTACGCCGATATGGTCAACCATACCCACTGCAGTGATCACAGAGTCAAGAGAGAACACAGCATCAAGAACAATAATTTGTGCAACAACGGCCCAGAAATTCGATGTTTTTCTTTGGGTATTTGCGTGTTCGTCTTTACCTTCTAATCGCTCGTTTAGTTCCATTGTTGCTTTAAACAACAGGAATAGCCCCCCGATTAACATAATTAAGTCCCGAGCACTAAATGGGTGCTCGAACAGCGTGATTATCGGTTTCGTGAGGGTAATGAGCCATGACAGGCTGAATAGAAGCACAACACGCATAACTAAGGCTAATAAAAGCCCAGTTACACGGGCTCTATCGCGCAGCTTTGGCGGGAGCTTATCTGCCAGAATGGCGATGAAGACGAGGTTATCAATACCAAGAACGATTTCTAGAACGATTAGGGTAGCGAGGCCCGCCCAAATCGAAGGATCTGCGATCCATTCCATACAGTTTGTTTTACCTTCTGATATGACGGCTTATACCGACTGGAGAATAATGCGGTTTGTTGAAAGAAATATCAATAAAAATTCACTTTATCCTCGAAATCCTTCAAGTTGCAGCGGTGTTGACTACGCTACGCTCGCCAGGTCACATCGTTTATCTATGCGCCCCGTCTATCTTCGCTTGTCGCCTACCTGCAACTCGGATTATTTGGGGTATAGTTGGACAATTCTTGGCAAAAATGGCGTTGTGTACGTCATCGATTGCATCAATAACTACCATGCTGCACGATCCTAGGTTAATATGTGATCCCGTTAACAGAATGTCAGCACATTGAGGCTGACTTGGTCCTAATCAGACAGGAGTTGTTCATGTCAAAGCAGCAGATTGGTGTTGTCGGAATGGCTGTCATGGGGCGTAACCTTGCGCTCAATATTGAAAGCCGCGGTTACTCAGTGTCTATCTTTAACCGTTCTAAAGATAAAACAGACGAAGTAATTGCCGAAAATCCAGGGAAAAACCTCGTTCCCAACTATACAATTGAAGAGTTTGTTGACTCTCTGGAAAAACCACGCCGCATCTTATTGATGGTTAAAGCGGGTGAAGCAACGGACAAAACAATTGCCTCGCTGACTCCTCATCTGGATAAGGGTGATATCCTTATCGACGGTGGTAACACGTTATTTACGGACACAATCCGTCGTAACCGTGAATTATCTGCACAAGGTTTTAACTTCATCGGAACGGGTGTTTCTGGTGGTGAAGAAGGTGCATTAAAAGGCCCTTCAATTATGCCTGGTGGTCAAAAAGAAGCTTACGAATTGGTTGCGCCAATCTTAAAAGAAATCGCAGCGAAAGCGGAAGGCGAGCCTTGCGTGGCTTACATGGGGCCAGACGGGGCAGGTCACTACGTTAAAATGGTACATAACGGTATCGAATACGGTGATATGCAATTAATCGCTGAAGCTTATTCATTGTTAAAAGGTTCATTAAACCTGAGCAATGAAGAGCTGGCAGGCACCTTTGCAGAGTGGAACAAAGGTGAATTGAGCAGCTACCTGATTGAAATTACAGCAGATATCTTCAAGAAAAAAGATGAAGAAGGTAAGTACCTTGTTGACGTGATTTTAGATGAAGCGGCAAACAAAGGCACCGGTAAATGGACGAGCCAAAGTGCGCTGGATTTAGGCATTCCGCTGACATTAATCACGGAGTCTGTTTTCGCTCGTTATATTTCTTTCTTAAAAGACCAACGTGTTGCAGCGTCTAAAGTCTTAACTGGCCCAGTCTTAAAACCGGTTGAAGGGGATAAGAGCGCATTTGTTGAGAAAGTACGTCGCGCGCTGTACTTAGGTAAAATCGTCTCTTATGCGCAAGGTTTCCAACAGCTAAAAGCGGCATCAGACGAGTACAATTGGGATCTGAACTACGGTGAGATTGCAAAAATCTTCCGTGCAGGCTGTATCATTCGTGCACAATTCCTGCAAAAAATCACGGATGCCTACAACCAAGATGCGAAAATTGCCAACTTACTGTTAGCGCCATATTTCAAACAAATCGCGGACGAATACCAACAAGCTCTGCGTGACGTTGTGTGCTACGGCGTGCAAAATGGTATCCCAACACCAACCTTCTCTGCGGCGATTTCCTATTACGATAGCTACCGCTCAGCGGTATTGCCTGCAAACTTAATCCAAGCGCAGCGTGACTACTTTGGTGCTCACACCTATAAACGTACGGATAAAGACGGTGTTTTCCATACTGAGTGGATGGAATAATTCCAATATCATCCTTTACCGATGATACAAAAGGCGCTAACTTTGGCGCCTCAGACTGCTGACAAACCGATTAGGTTTGGCTGCAGGTTGGATAGATTTTGAAAATAGACGAGGAAAATCAAAGAATTGATTTTCGGCTGATAACACAAAGCAGGAAAAACCACGCTTTTATCCTGCTTTGTTAACAACCTAAGGCGCTAACTTTAGCGCCTTTTTTGCCTTTCACAAATCGTCAAATTGCCTAAAGAAATGATAAGGTTATTTATTTTTACGTTTCTTTTTTGATAGCTAGATGAATAGGTTCCGCTACATTATTCATCAATTGTTGAATGACATAACTTTTATTACGGTATCTGAGCATAGTTTTATGCGTAACTTTCTTATTTTATTACTTTTATTAGTATTGCTTGGCCCATTGGGTATTGATTTATACCTGCCGACTATCCCTGATATTGCGAAGGATTTAGGTAGCAGTGAATCCGTGATTCAATCGACCATTGCACTATTTATTTTAGTCCTAGGCTTAGGGCAATTGATTTCTGGGCCACTGGTCGACCGATACGGGCGAAAGCCCATCGCGATAGTTGGTATGGTGCTCTACATTATTGGGGCTGGTGTTGCCATTTCAGCCACGACGCCAACGGTATTTATTGCCTCGCGTTTACTGCAAGGGGTTGCAGTCTGTTGCACTTCTGTGGTGGCATTTAGCTGTGTTCGTGACCGCATGAATGGCACTGAAGCGGCTCGTGCATTTGGTTTTCTTAATGGCACATTGAATATTGTGCCTGCACTCGCGCCGCTATTAGGCGGTTTGCTGGCAGAAGCATGGGGTTGGCGTGCACCGTTTTGGTTCCTTGCATTATATGCCGTCATCATATTGGTATTAATTGCGGTATTTTTACCTGAGACACGACCGACAAATTTGCCTAAAGTGAAAATTATTCCTTTGGGAACCTATTGCCGTATTTTAGGTCATCGCCAATTTATCATTTTTGCTCTCGTCAATGCAGGTACGATGGGGATGGCATTAACCTATGTTTCCCTTGCACCAACGGTGTTGATGGGGGAGGCTCAGCTGAGCCCGTTAGCGTTTTCCATTGTGTTTGGGATTAACGGTTTTTGGATTATGTTTGCCAGTTATATTGCTAACCATTTTATTCATAAAATCGGGCGTCCTGCCTGCTTGTTGGTTGGTAGCTCAATGATGGCGATCGGTTGTTTAGGGTTGATATTAGGTTTTGTTGTGTTGCCAGAAGCTATTCAAAGTCATTGGGTTGTTTATATGTTGCCTGTGGCTTGTGCGTGTACAGGCCTTGCCTTTATGATGGGAACTGCAACCAGTTATGCTCTTGAGCCTTTTGGTAATGAAGCGGGGACGGCATCTGCGTTGGTAGGGTTTGTGCAAATGGCTGGCGGTGCAGCACTGGGTCTTTTGGCTATAGCATTACCGATCGCGCCAAAGTTATCGTTAGCGATTGTTATGCTAGTCGGCTGTATTTTTGGTTTAGTGGCAAGAAAGGCCAGTTTAAAATTAAATTTGAGTCCCCCCACGAGTGATTAATAAGATTTAAGACTCTATTGATTATATTTTCATAGAGTCTTAAATCGACTTAATGATTAAATGACATAGCCATTAACTGTGGTAGCAAGCTTATTTGGTTTAATATCAATATGCTGTGTATGAACAAGTTTGTTATGCACATAAATATTGGCTTTTATTGGATTAAGCGCTTTTTCTATATTTATATGAAATTTGTTCATAACGTCTTTTGATTTTCTAACGTCGCTTAATTGGTATTTGTGTATTTTACCATTTTGTAAAATGACTTCTATGTAGGGAGCATAAGCCCCAATTTGCGTATCAGGTTGATAAACCATCCCGTATGACCCATAAATAGGAATGCAGCTTTGTTTCTCAATTTTACCTTCAGGGTCATAAAAACCAGTTAAGCTCACGATGGGAACACCTTGTTTATATGGTTTTTTAGTTATTATATGGGAAGCTGATTTTACCCACTTATAGCCATCTGAAATATAGGTGTTTGTTTCATTATTGCTTATCAATTCTATATCATCATTGACATGTATTTTGCTTTGCCAAAGTGCCAATGAACTGATTTTTATAACAGCACCATTATTTTCTTGACTGGCAGCTGGAATATAAAGGTTAGGGCTATGATAGCCATTTCCGCTATTGATATGAATATATTTATGTTTGTTTATCAATTTATTAAATTTTTCGATAGTGAATGTTTCACCATTATGTACTTGGTAATTAAAGAAATAAAAGGCGGAAAGGTCTAAGGGAACATCCTCCATTTTTTGAGTAATAGGGTCCCATTTTTGATATCATGTTTTGGATTTAGCAGAGAAAACATAACTATTTTCAAGCCGTTTTTGGATAGCTGCCAGTGAATTTGGTGTGTACATGGTGTATGCGTTATATCTATCATCATAAGGGCTTCCTCCTGACATCGCATCGGTGTTGAATTTGCCTTCTTTTGTCAGATTGGGAATGAAAAAGTTATAATCAGCATCCCATAACCATGAAGAGTTTTTTTTGTCTGCTGGGGCATGTGTTCCCCCCTCAGTTCCCCCATAATAGTCGCCTAACCCAAAATTATGTCCTAGCTCATGACTGAGTTCGTTACCTCTTGAATTATACAGTGTAACTTTCCCTGCACCTCCTGACCAGCCATGCACTTGCTCACCATTTTCATATACCCCTATAGAATTATGTACAGTGACTTGGAAAGATGGAATAAACGAAAATTCTGCGGCAGTGCTATTAATACCATAGTTGGCTAAATTAATACCGTCAGAGATAAGGTCTTTTCCTATTTGATGGCGCATATTTCCACTGTGCCCACCACCATTTCCTGTCGCTTTTTCGGTGAAAACATCGCCATTAGGCATGACGACCTCAGTTAAGTGAACAGGCTCATACTGAGCAACAATCAGCTTTTCTGCAGGGATAGTTTGAAAATATTGGCGATGTAACTCTGGGTGAGATTGGAAATCAAACTCATTTCTTGGTGGTGTTAGCATACCGATATCAATTGTATTAATTAAAATTTTATTGGGAGCACCAATGGGAATATTGGATAAGGCCCCTTTAGTATCTGAGGTATTAAAAATAAACTGAATACCTGGTTTTATGTGCTCTTGTGAAATACTCGCGGACCATGTGTTCTTCGTATAACTTAAGTTTGCAACGGGCTCAGGTGAAGCTTGTTCCGTAATCGGGAGCCATTTTTTGTTCGGATCATAGACAAAGGTAATACTTTCCCCTTTGGTTAATTTGTACTGTTTATTACCATAGCGAATATAGCTATCAAGAGTTGCTTTCGAGTTAAACGTCATTTTTTTTTTATAAAAATGGTTGTTGGCTCTCAAAGTGAAAAATCTTGCCCAGTTTCCATCACTTGTTTCAATTTTTATTGAGTTATTTTCTTTAATTAACTTGCTTAAGTATCCATTTTCTTTTGCTATTTTAGATATTTCATCATTTTTATTGATGGTCAGGTCGTACCGCATAGGAACACTAAGAGCGGGTGTAAGCACAGAGTTTTTTTGTTTTATAAATAATTCTGACTTTTTAGGTTTTAAGGAATAATACTTGGAAATTAAAGCATCACTTTTAGTTACCCAATGGCCATTTTCATCACAAATTAGTTTAATACTACTACCCTTATTTAATGTTATAGAATTTTTGCTATAGTATATTTTTATGTCTCTATTCATTCTGTTTTTGACTTTAATGTGCATATTTGCCAATTTTTTATTACTGGCTAATATCAAGGGAGTTATATTTGATTCATTATTAAATTCTAACTGTATATAATTTTTATTATTAAATTTTTTTTCTAGCGGGTTAAACATATTCACAAATTGAGCTGTTTCATTTTTAATCTTTAAATTTAAATTCCATGGGCCAGAAAAGTCTTTAGGTCGTATATTGGTCTTTTGAATAGCATCATTGGCGAGTTGGGGAAGCTCGGAAGGTGGGTGCATTTCCTGAGTGACTAACAGATTTTTGTCCTTATCATAAATACTGAATGTCATTTTTGAATCATAGTCCAAGTACATTTGGGGTTTGAACATGAGTAGTGTTTTTCGTCCCGAAACTAGCCTTGGTTGAGTATCACCTTCAATTCGGTTAATTGCGGGGAACAGTGAGCTTTGAGCTAAATAAACAGTGCCTTTTAAGTCTCCTGTTGTATCACTTAACTCTTGGTTAGTTGTGGCATCAAAATATTTATTTTTATTATAAATATTCATATCAGGAATATCTTCATAGATGGCCTGAGGAGATGAGGACTCATTAGATAATGTCTCATTCATTATGATAGAGGAATACCTGATCTCATTAAGTTGGTGATGTTGAGTTTTAAAATCATTAAAATATTCAATGGAATAATTTTCTATTATGTTAGGTAAGTTAGTGAGGTTTTTAATCAACGATAAGGGGGAATAATCCATTAACATAATTTTCCTTTTTGTTCTCTTTACTAGTTTCATTATTTTAATTTAATTCATTTTCTTTTAAATTATAAGATTTGAAATTAGAAGTTTTTCTTAAAAATCAATGTGATTATGTTTATAATTAAATTATTAATTTTCAATTAAATGAAAATTAAATTATTCTATTTTTGATTAAAGTGATATTATTAAAGTTATTGGCTAAGACAGTACTATAGTGATTGATATGAGAAACCCATTATTAAATCAGCCTAGAGTGGCTAAAGGTGATGTATTTTGAGCGCGAATACATCACCATAGAAAGCGTTCTATGGTAATCATAAACAAATAAAATAGGTTTATTACCATGAATAAGAAACATTGGTCAAAATACCAATTACTTCACGAAGTTGTGCAAAATCCCAATATTCATATCAAAGGAAAACACAGTTATTACAGTGATTGCTACGATAATGGCTTTGAAGACTCCGTTGTGCGTTATTTACAAGGGGATGCGCAAAGTCGAGATTGGCAACTGGCATGGGATGTGGACCAACTGTATATCGGCGATTATGTCTGCATTGGCAGTGAAGCGGTGATTTTGATGGGGGGAAATCATACTCATCGAATGGACTGGTTTTGCTTGTATCCTTTTCTTGAATATATTGAGGAAGCTTATATCGGGAAAGGGGATACCATCATTGGTGACGGTGTGTGGATTGGCATGCGGGCGTTTATTATGCCTGGCGTCAAAATCGGTGAGGGTGCCGTCATTGCAACTAACAGTGTGGTGGTTAAGGATGTTGAACCTTATTGTATTGTGGGGGGAAATCCTGCGAAGCCTGTTAAATACCGGTTTTCACCTGAAGTGATTGCCGAGCTATTGGCGCTGAAAATCTATGATTGGCCAGAAGCAAAATTCACCGCATTAAAGCGTGTGATTTGTGGTTCTGATTTTCAGGCGCTAAAACAAGCCAGTATCGAATACGACCAACAACGTTATTCGTAATTGTTATAAGGGGGTTCTGCGGAATCCCCTTTTTACTATTAGACAGTTAGCTTTCTTCCGTGCGAATAAATTCAACCAATGTAGGCTGTGCAATGCGTTGGTAATCTTGTGTATTTAAAATAATTGATCGCTCTAACGTCCCTGCATTGAATGCCAGTTCATCAAAACGTGCAAACAATAACGGATCGGCAATAAGCCGTAAATTGGGGTGAAAGCTAAACGGGGGGATCGCACCAAATACACACTGAGTCAGCTCATCCACTTCTTTTGGGCTTGCCAGTGATGCACGAGTTCCACCAATGGCGATGGCTATTTTGCTTAAATCGGCTTGCTTGTCCGCAGGTAAAATGGCTAGAACATGTTGCTTCACCCCATTTCCTTTTACATGACAGACTAAACCCTTAGCACCTTGCCCTAATTGCGTTCCACGAATTTTTGCCACTTCCTCGGATTTCCCCGCGGTGGAGTGTTCCATTACACGGTATTTGGCATGATTGTCATCTAATAGCTGAGTTAATTGCCTAAAAATTACGTTCTCTGACACCGTTTTTTCCCTTTAAAACCCGATCAATATCAGGGAATGATAACAAGTTCATTGGGAGATACAACCGCAAAACGTAAGAGCCAATAACGGGGTAAATTTGGGAAATAGTATAAATTGCATATCAGATGCGGTTTTTACCTGTTTTGTCCATCCGTTCACGGATTTTATTATGGTATGTTCTGAAGTATTTTTATTATCTAATAAATTCAATTAATTATAAATCACGATTACATGTTAGTAATGAGAATGTTTATTGTTAAGAGTTGAGCTTGATCATTTACGCTCTGTTTTATTCTCGGTAATATAATTTTTTATATAACGAAAATAGATAACATGAAACGTAAAACCCACTTATATGTCATCACGTCATTGATCGCAGGGATCGCGCCATCCATCGTTGCTGCTCAAGTTTCCGAACAAATCAGCAAACCGAAACAAGATAAAATGCTCGTCACGGCAGCACCGACAGATGTCACCGCTGAAGCCCAAGCTGGCGCAGGTTTCTTTACTTCTCAAATTGACCTTGGGCCATTAGGCGATGTGGAATGGATTGATACCCCTTATTCCACCACCACAATCAGTCGTGAAATGATAGATAACCAGCAAGCGAAAAGTGTCAGCGAGCTGCTGAAATACGCCCCAAGCGCACAGATGCAAGCACGCGGTGGGATGGATGTCGGCCGTCCTCAAAGCCGTGGTATGCAAGGTAGTGTTGTTGCCAATAGCCGTTTGGATGGACTCTATATGGTGTCGACAACAGCATTCCCTGTGGAAATGCTCGACCGCTTAGATGTCATTAACAGTTTAACAGGAGCACTGTATGGCCCAGCGAGCCCAGCAGGGCAGTTTAACTTCACCGCCAAACGCCCTGAAGATATTCAACGTTTATCATTAGGTTACCAAAGCCGTAATGCTTACAGCGGGCACGTTGACCTTGGAGGGTATTTCGATACCGATAAACGCTTTGGTTACCGTTTGAATTTAATGGATGAAGAAGGGACGGGTAACTTAAAAGATAGCACCTTACGCCGCAAGCTGGCATCGGTTGCTTTTGATTGGAATATTCAACCAGGCACACAATTGCAACTGAACGCCAGTCACTACAATTTTGTGCAAAAAGGCTATGTTGGCAGCTTTAGTTATGGTCCTGACATTAAATTACCCAAAGCACCAAACCCACAAGATAAAAACTTAGCTCTGCATACTGCGGGAAATGATTTAACCACCGATACCGTTAGTACACGTTTAATTCATGATTTCAATGAAGACTGGAAATTGACAGCGGGTGTTGGCTTCCAACAAGCGGACAGGGCGATGCGCACAGTTTCAAGTCAAATTGTTGATAACCAAGGTGGGATAAAACGCTCATTGTCAGACTCCCCCGCATCAGGGCGTTTTCGCGTCCTGAGTAACTCAGCGGTACTTAATGGCCATGTGGACACGGGCTCAATTGGCCATGATTTATCATTCGCCACTAACGGCTATGTTTGGTCAATTTACAGTGCAAAAGATGGCAGCATTAAACGAGATTTAGGCTCAACCAATATGTTCAACCCTTCACCGATGGAAGAGCCATCTGATGGACGAATTCATACGGGGGGCTCTCGTTATAAAGCTAGCGAAAACCGCCAACAAAGTATCACGGTAGGTGACACCATGACCTTTGACTCGCAGTGGGCAGTGATGTTTTATTTGAGCCAAAGTTGGATTGAAAGCCAAAGCTTTGACAAACAACATCATAAAACTAGCCAAACTAATGATAACGGGCTAAGTCCACAGGCGGCGGTGATGTATAAAATTAGCCCACAAGTGATGACTTACGTGAGCTATGCGGATTCTCTGGAAGAGGGGGATACCGCGCCATTGAATCAAAACATTAAAAATGAAGGGCAAGCGCTTGATGCCTATCGCAGTAAGCAATATGAAATTGGGATTAAAGCGGATGTGGCTGATTTAAACCTCGGTGCGGCACTGTTTCAGTTAGAGCGCCCATTTGCTTATGTCGATAATAATGATGTATTTCGCAAACAAGGGGAACAAGTCAACAGGGGGCTTGAACTCACAGCTACAGGCCATGTTTGGCAAGGGTTGAATGTTTATAGTGGTATTACTTTCTTAGACCCGAAATTGAAAGACACGAAAAAAATCGAAGCGCGTGATAAACGTGTTGTGGGGGTGCCTAAAGTTCAAGCGAATATGTTAGTGGAATATGCTCTGCCATCTATGCCTGAATTGGTGTATAGCGCCAATGTGCATTACACCGGTAAACGTGCCGCTAATGACACCAATACCAGTTGGGCGGGAAGTTACACGACGTTGGATCTTGGCACTCGCTACAGCACAAAAATCAATCAAACCCCAACAACGGTTCGTTTATCGGTGAATAACGTCACTGACGAGCGTTACTGGGCATCCATTTTCCCATCAGGGATCAATGGTGAAGGCCGTGGTGGGAGTGCCTTCTTAGGTGCAGGCCGTGAAGTTCGTGCAACGGTTACGTTTGATTTCTAATGATAAAAGTTTAGGAGCTCGCCGTTTTATATCAAGGTAAAGCGGCGTGATAAATATGAGAAAAACTATTTTTCTGCAATCGGTCATTTTACTGTTTGGTCTGCTAATGGGCAGTGCAATACAGGCGAAGACAGATAACCCGCAATTACGCATCGCAACACCTTGGCCTGCACAAAATACCATTATTATGATGCTCGGTTATGGCGAGCAAATTGTCGGCACTTCGGTGATTGCGAAAAAAATTCCGTTGTTTCGCCAAATGCTGCCAAATATTGATGATGTCCCAGTGATCAGTATTAGCAACCAACTGAGCCCAGAACAGATCATTTCATTACGTACGGAATTACTGTTTGTCGCCAAAGGAATGGAGGTTCCACAGCGTGATTTATTAGAAAATGCAGGGGTAAAAGTGGTTGAATACCCCGCTAATTCTTTAAAATCGTTACAAGAAAGGGTACAGGCAACCGCAAAAGAGCTGGGCCCAGATGCACAAAGTAAAGCGATTGAATACCAACGTTATTTCGACCGTAATGTGGCATTGGTTAATGCACGGCTGGCGGACTTAACGGAAGCGGAAAAACGCACGGTTTACCACAGTATGGGGAGCACATTGTTTACCTCGGGGCGACCATCGTTAAATCAAGATTGGATGGATTTAGCTGGGGCAAAAAATGTGGCAGAAACATGGTTTGCAGATAAAAAAAATAACTCAGGTGAGGTATTACTGGAAACCATCATCGCAGCGAATCCAGATGTGATTGTGGCGATGAATAAGGAAGATGCCAAGATCATCAAATCATCTTCCCAATGGCAAGAGATGGACGCAGTTAAAAACCAGCAAGTGTATGTGAATCCAAAAGGCATGTTTTGGTGGTGTCGTGAAACGTCTGAAGAAGCGTTGCAGTTTTTATGGTTAGCTCAAACACTGTACCCAGAGCGTTTTGCGGATATCAATATGCAGCAAGAAACGGCGGATTTTTACCTGAAATTCTTTGGCATTTCACTGAGTGAGGTGCAAATCGATAATATTTTGCACCCATAAAATAACTCTGCCTGCTAAACAGGCAGTTTATCAACTACTGATGACGCTCTTTTAAGCGTTTGATAATCGTGCTTAAATCGAGGTCTTGGTCTTGCAGTAACACCATTAAATGGTACATCAAATCCGCAGCTTCGTTTGTCAATTCAGCACGGTCATTAACAGTTGCGGCCAGTGCGGTTTCAACGCCTTCCTCACCCACTTTTTGTGCGATACGTTTTGTGCCGCTGGCATACAGGCGGGCGGTATAAGAGCTCTCTGGCGATGCCGTTTTACGCTCTTTTAATAGCGTTTCCAGCTCAAACAAAAAGCCCCAGTCACTTTGTGCAGGTGCAAAACAGCTTTGTGTGCCGTTATGACATGTTGGGCCATCTGGCAGGGCGAGGGCTAATAAGGTGTCGCTATCGCAATCAGGGTAAATATCTAATAAATTCAAAAAATTATTGGAGGTTTCCCCTTTTGTCCACAAACGCTGTTTGGTTCTTGAATAAAAGGTCACTTTGCGGCTCTCTAAGGTGACTTGCAGTGCTTCAGGGTTCATGTACCCCAGCATCAGCACATCCCCTGAAACCGCGTGTTGTACGATAACTGGCATCAGATTATCGACTTTTTGCCATGCTAGTTGGCTACATTGTTCTGTGGTTAACATACTCTAATTTGAACTCCATTTTCGGCTAGGTATTGTTTTAATTCACCGATATTAATAATTTGTTTGTGAAAGACGGAAGCGGCTAAGGCACCATCAACACCAGCATCAGCAAAGGCATCAAGGAAGTGAGCTTTTTCACCTGCGCCCCCTGAAGCAATTAACGGCACTTGGCAAACCTCACGCACTTTTTTCAGTTGTACCAAATCATACCCTTGGCGTACACCATCTTGGTTCATCATATTTAAGACGATTTCGCCCGCGCCGCGTTGCTGGGCTTCTTTGACCCAATCCAAGGTTTTCCAGCGGGTTTGTGTGGTACGTTTTTCATCCCCTGTAAATTGGTAAACTTGATATTCATTGGTACTGTCATCAAACCAAGTATCAATGCCCACCACGATACACTGAACACCAAAGCGGTCGGCTAAACGGGTGATTAACGTTGGGTCAGACAGTGCGGGGGAGTTAATCGAAATTTTGTCTGCGCCAAAAGATAAAATCTGCGCTGCATCTTCCACACTCTTAATACCGCCTGCCACACAGAACGGAATATCAATCACTTCTGCAACTTTAGCAACCCAGCTTTTATCGACAACGCGGCCATCAGATGATGCAGTAATATCATAAAAAACCAGCTCATCGGCACCTTCTTGTGCATAGCGCTGCGCTAATGGCACGATGTCGCCGATAATTTCGTGGTTACGAAATTGCACACCTTTAACGACTTGTCCGTCGCGAACATCCAAACACGGAATTATGCGTTTTGCCAACATTCGATTGCCTCCGCAACGGTAAATTTACCTTCGAGTAATGCTCTGCCCACAATAACCCCAGCAGCACCAGACGCTGGAATAGCCGCGATATCCGCTAAATTGCCAATGCCACCAGAGGCTTGAAAGGCAATATCAGGGAATTTCTGGCTGATTTCTTGGTACAGATTGACGTTTGAGCCAGCCAGCGTGCCATCTTTTGAAATATCGGTACAAAGAACGTGTTTTAAGCCATAAGGGCGATAAATTTCAATAGCTTGCTCTAAGGTTAAATTAGAGTTTTCTTGCCAGCCGCTAATGGCGATTTCTTTCACACCTTCGGCATTGATCCGCACATCTAACGCCAACACAATTGCTTCACCGCCGTAGGTTTCAAACCAGGTTTTCACCAGTTCAGGCTTGGTGACAGCCGTTGAACCAATCACCACGCGAGTTGCACCCGCATCTAATAACGCTTTGACATCGTCTTCGGTACGAATACCACCGCCTACTTGTACTGGGACACTCACACCCGCTAACAGTTTTTTCAGTAGCGGAATTTGGCGTTTTTGTGGGTCTTTTGCCCCCGTTAAATCCACAAGATGTAGGAGTTTCGCGCCTTCTTTTTCATATTGTTGTAAACGCGGGAGTGGGTCAGTGCCGTAATCCGTTTGCTTGGCGTAATCCCCCTGATGTAACCGCACCACGGTGCCATCAATTAAATCTAATGCAGGAATGATCATGGTTCTTACATCTCCAAAAAGTTTTGAATCAAGCGAGCGCCAGCGGCACCTGAACGTTCAGGGTGAAATTGCACACCGAAAAAGTTGTCGCGATTTACTGCACTGCTAAATGGGTTGCCATATTGGGTTTGCGCGATGGTATTTTCTGAAATTGGCATCGAATAGCTGTGCACAAAATAGAAATAAGCATCATCAGCAATCCCTTTGAATAACGGGTTCCCCGCGAGGGCTTTCACTTGGTTCCAGCCGCTGTGGGGAACGGGTAAGCCATTGGCATCCATTTTGCGCACAGGACTATCAATCAGACCAAGTAACGGAATTTCCGTTTGACCTTCTTCGCTGATGCTGCCGAGTAATTGCATGCCCAAACAAATCCCTAAAACAGGTTGAGTTAATGCTCTGATTAAGGGCACTAATTCACGCTCTACGAGTTTTTCCATCGCTGCGCTTGCAGTACCTACACCGGGTAAAAACACCTTATCGGCTTGTAAGATAGTGTTGGTATCACGGCTAACCACAGGGCAGTAACCTAGGCGTTGCACCGCATAGGTTACCGACGCTAAATTTGCACAGCCAGTATCTAGGATGACAACGTTCATCAAAGAACCCCTTTTGAGCTTGGTAAAGTATCCCCTTCAACACGGATAGCTTGGCGCAATGTACGACCAAACACTTTAAATAAGCTTTCAGCTTTGTGGTGATCGTTTTTCCCTTTAGTTTTCAAGTGCAACGTACAACCCATAGCGTAAGATAACGAACTAAAGAAGTGCTCAATCATTTCGGTGCTTAAATCCCCCACGCGCTGGTATTTAAATTCGGCTTTATATTCAAGGTGAGGGCGCCCTGAAATATCTAGCGCACAGCGTGCTTGGCACTCATCCATCGGTAGCACAAAGCCAAAGCGTGCGATGCCGCGTTTGTCACCCAGCGCCACTTTCAATGCCTCGCCTAAAGCAAGGCCCGTGTCTTCGACGGTGTGGTGGTCATCGATAAATAAATCCCCTTTGACTTCAACATTTAAGCGGAAACCACCGTGGGTTGCGATTTGGTCTAGCATGTGGTCAAAGAAGCCAACACCAGTGTTAATTTTGCTGCCACCTTCTTGGTCTAACCAAACCTCCACCAGAATATTAGTTTCTTTGGTGACGCGCTCAACACGTGCATGGCGGTCGCGTTTGGTTAATTGGGCAGTGATGGTTTCCCAATCGAGGTCGGTCGCACTATAGCGTAACCCTTTGATCCCCATGTTTTTAGCTAGTTGAAGATCAGTTTCACGGTCGCCGATGACATAGCTATTGTCGCTGTCGAGCACATTGCTGTCTAAATAACGCTCAACTAATTGAAGTTTAGGTTTGCGACAAGCGCAGTTATCTTCGGGTTTGTGCGGGCAAATCAGGACTTCATCAAATTTTACACCTTGCGATTCAAAAACTTGCATCATCAAGTTGTGTGGTGGCTCAAAGTCTGCGGTTGGGAAGCTATCGGTACCTAAGCCATCTTGGTTGGTTATCATCACTAAACGGTAATTGGCTTTTTGCAGAGCAAGTAAACTTGGAATGACGGCCTTTTCAAAGGCAAGTTTACTTAAGCTATCCACTTGGAAATCAGTCGGTGGCTCGGTAATTAATGTTCCATCACGGTCGATAAATAAAATTTTCTGGCTCATGAGTCATTCCTAATTAGCAAAGTGCTTCAATAGCTTCAATAACACGGACATTTTCAATTTCTGTCCCGATAGTAATGCGCAGGCAATTTTCCAGTCCTGGCTGCTTGCTTTGGTCACGTAAGATAATGCCTTGATCCCACAGGGCTTTAAACACTTTATTGCCGTCAGTAAAGCGCACCAAAATATAATTGGTTTCGCTTGGGTAAACTTTTTCGACAACTGATAAATCACGCAGAGCTTCAGACAGGGCAATACGGTTTTCAGTTACGGTTGCTACACGGCTTTTCATGGTGGCGATGCCTTGTGCATCAAGGGCTTGCGCTGCAATCATCGCAACTGGGGTCGATAATGGGTAAGGGGCGATAACTTTTAATAATATCTCAATCACTTCAGCTGATGCTAACGTGAAACCACAGCGCAATCCTGCTAATGCAAAGGCTTTTGATAACGTTCTTAAAATAACCAAATTAGGGTATTTTGCTAACCAGCTTGCGACGCTGTACTGCGGACAAAACTCAATATAGGCTTCATCAACCACTACCAGCGCACGGCCTGCCGCCATCTCTAACACTTCCTGCAAATCTTTATTATCGATGATATTGCCGGTTGGGTTATTTGGGCTACAAATATAAATAAGTTTAGTATTTGTGAGGTTTTCGCGAATAGAAGCCACATTTAATGACCAATCTGGCAGAGCCATAATTCTTTTCTGCTCGACGCCAAAGGTTTCTGCACTGACGCTGTACATGCCGTATGTCGGAGGACAGAACATCACAGCATCTTTGCCGGGTTCGCAAAATGCGCGGATCAGCAATTCAATGGATTCATCCGCACCACGGCACACTAAAACTTGCTCAGGGGTAATGCCTGCGTAGGCCGCATAGTTATTGATTACAGCCACAGGTTGGCATTCAGGGTAACGGTTTAGGTTGCGCTCACTAAATTGGTAATCTGGTGCGATAGGATATTCGTTAGCGTTGAGCCAAACGTCCCCATTTCCCCCTAAACGGCGCGCAGACATATACGGGGTCATGGTTTTGACATTTTCACGCGCAAGGCTGGCAGCATTAAATTTTTGGCTCATGACTTACTCCTGATTTTGTTTTTTTAGTTCTGTGACACGTAAAGTCACCGCATTTTTGTGGGCAGTCAGTTGTTCCGCCTGCGCTAACGTTTCAATGGTGTTGGCTAAGCCTAATAAACCCTGTTTAGACAGTTTTTGCACGGTCATGCGCTTCATAAAATCTGCAAGGCCGAGGCTTGAATAGGTTGTTGTGTAACCATAGGTCGGTAAAACGTGGTTGGTGCCTGAAGCGTAATCCCCAGCAGACTCTGGTGACCAATCACCAACAAAAACAGACCCTGCACTGGTGATGTTCGCCACTAAATCATCGGCATCACGAGTTTGTAAAATCAAGTGTTCTGGCCCGTAACGGTTACTGATTTCCACACATTGTTTGATAGAGTCAGCAATAATGACGCGGCTGGCGTTCAGGGCTTCTCGCGCAATCGCAGCACGTGAAAGCTGGGCGAGCTGTTTTTCTGTTTCTGCTATCACGCGCTGGGCGAAGTTTTCATCATCGGTTAATAAAATGACTTGAGAATCTGGGCCATGCTCCGCTTGGGATAACAAATCAGAGGCGGTAAACGCTGGGTTCGCTTGGCTATCAGCAATCACTAACACTTCAGATGGGCCCGCTGGCATATCAATCGCTGCACCTTCGTGGCTTTGGCTGACTTGGCGTTTTGCTTCAGTCACATAAGCATTGCCTGGGCCAAAAATTTTATCGACTGCAGGGATGCTCTGTGTCCCAAAGGCCATCGCAGCAATCGCTTGCGCACCACCGACTTGGAAAATCTCTGTAATGCCACACAGTTTTGCCGCATACAGAATTTCATCGGCAATAGGGGGTGGGGAACATAAAATAATTTTGCGGCAACCCGCGATATTAGCGGGTGTGCCTAACATCATGACCGTTGATAATAACGGCGCTGAGCCACCTGGAATATACAAACCAACTGCATCAATCGGGCGTGTGACTTGCTGGCAAACAACACCCGCTTGGGTTTCTACCGTTATGGGGGGGGGGATCTGCGCTTCGTGAAAACGGCGAATATTACTAATGGCCGTTTTCATTGCTGTTTTAATCTCATCACCGAGGCGTGCTTCAGCTTCATCAACTGCATTTGGTGCAACACGTACGGTATCAATTTCGGTTTTATCAAAACGGCGGCTTAAGGCTTGGAGGGCGCTATCGCCCTCTCGACGAACTTGATTGATAATCTCACTGACTGCGGTGCTAATGCTACCAGAGGCAGCAATAGCAGGGCGCATCAGTAATGCACTTTGTTGTTGTTCGTTGCAATCTGCCCAGCGAATTGGCTGGTTGAATCCCATTTCCATGATGACTTACTCCATCATTTTTTCGATTGGCAGAACAAGAATTGAACTTGCACCTAATGCTTTTAGTTTTTCCATGGTTTCCCAGAATAAGGTTTCTGAGCTGACCATGTGCATAGCAACGCGGCTGTGGTCACCTGCTAGCGGCAGAATAGTTGGACGCTCAGCCCCTGGCAGTAGCGCGATGATGTCATCCAACGTTTCACTTGGTGCGTGCAGCATGATGTATTTAGATTCGCGAGCTTGGATAACGCCTTGAATACGGGTCATCATACGGTCAATAAGTTGTTGTTTGTCCGCAGACATTTCGCCATCACGTTGAATTAAACACGCTTTAGAGCGATAAATCACTTCCACTTCTTTCAGGCCATTGGCTTCTAAGGTTGCACCCGTAGAAACGAGGTCACAGATGGCATCGGCTAAGCCAGCACGAGGGGCGACTTCGACAGAACCATTCAGTAAGCAAGATTTAAACTGAATGCCTTTTTGGTCGAAATAGCGTTTTAGCAAGTGTGGGTAAGAGGTGGCAACGCGTGAGCCATTTAAGCATTCTGCCCCTGTATAGTTAAAATCTATTGGTGCAGCTAAAGAGAGGCGGCACCCACCGAAATCCAAGCGGCGCAATGTTTTGTACTGAGGGTCTTCCCCTTGTGCGCGGCGATTTAATAACTCTTCTTCAAGGACGTTTTCACCGATAATGCCTAAGTCCACTACACCGTCCATAACCAGCCCTGGAATATCGTCATCACGCACACGAAGTAAATCAATAGGCATATTTTCTGCATAAGCAATCAAACGTTGTTGTTGTAAATTGATTTTGATCCCGCAGCGAGCCAATAACTCTCTTGATTCTTCGCTTAAACGACCTGACTTTTGAATAGCAATACGTAAACGTGATTTATCCAACATAACCTTACCCCATATTCCTTTAGTAACTTTTTGTTTTAATATAAAAAACCCTCGGAAGATTATCTTCCGAGGGTTCTCTCATTTGCATTTCAGCCACCGGAAGATTCGTTGATCGTCTTCCAGCACACATCGCCCGAAAGACTAATCAGGATGATGGTGATGATGATGGTTGCGTGAAATACGATTCATAATGTCTTCCGTTCTCTTATTTAACTGAATGACTAAACATTCACTGTGCTAACTAAATACTCATTGGTATCCAACCTATCCGATTTCCCCCTATGAATGCAACCTTTTTTTAAAAAATAACCAATAATAATTCGTTGGGCAGGTTTTATAGTGATTAATCCCCCCGAAAATCCATTCGGAAGTTTTATGGTTTTCAGCTAATCTAAGAAAAAACTTAGTGCCTTAGCAGATTTGGAGTCGAAGCATGAAAAAAGTCACAATTATTGGATTGGGTTGGCTGGGGTTACCATTAGCACAGGCTTTACTTTCCAAAGGTATCCAAGTGGTGGGAACCAAAACAACGCCAGATGGTATTGAGGCCGCTCGAAGTGTGGGGATTGAGTGTTACTCATTAAAACTGACGCCTGGGCTAGAATGTGACGCTGATGATTTAACGCAATTGATGGAAGGTAGTGATGCGCTAGCCATTTTGTTGCCACCCTCTAAAGTGAATGTGGAACATTATGTGTCAGCGATTGAAACGCTGGTAAATAGTGCGATTACCTTTAAGGTGCCCAAAGTGATTTTTACCTCTTCGACGGCGGTGTATGGTGAGCAAAATGGTGAAATGACGGAAGATTCTCCGTTAGAAGGTGTAACGGCTTCCGCACAGGCGTTGATTGATACCGAAAACTGGTTACATCAATTGCCAAATATCTCGGTGGATATACTGCGTTTAGCGGGGTTAGTGGGGGAAAAACGTCATGCAGGGCGTTTTTTAGCCGGCAAAACAGGGGTTAAAGGTGCCATGCAGCCTGTGAATATGGTGCATCAAGATGATGTTATTGAAGCGATTCTTGCATTACTTAACCAATTAGAGGGCGGACATCTTTATAATTTGTGCGCACCTATTCACCCAACGCGACGAGCGTTTTATACCCAAGCGGCGAAATCATTGGGGCTCGTTCCTCCTGAATTTATTGACTCAGTGAATGAAGCGGAAGGAAAGTGGATTAACGGCAATCGAATTTGCCAAGAAATCGGGTTCGAATACCAATATCCAAACCCGAATAGCATGTTGATGACTATTTAATTGGGATCATCACAATTTTTTTGAACGCAGGGCGTGTGGTGAGCTGTTGGTACCAGCGCTCTAAGTTTTTAAACTCAGGGCGTTCGGTGACAATTTCGTGCCATGGGTAAAATAATGGCGCAATGGCAATATCGGCAATACCGAATTTATCACCGCTAAAATACGCCTGATGGGCTAAGGCATCATCAGCAATTTGCAGTAATTTGTTGATATTGGCATAAATGATTTTTGCTTGCTCTGGGTCTCTATCGGCTTCTGGGACACGGACGATTTTGTTCATCATCTGTTTAATGTGATCAAACAAATTCGCGTTGCTCCAATCCATCCATTTATCGGCTGCTGCTCTTTCTTGTACATCCTTAGCCAGTAATAAGTGAGAGTGATCAAACTTTTCCGTAAGGTAACGTAAAATTGCATTTGATTCCCACAGAGCAAAGTCATCATCCTGTAGAGTTGGGATTGTGCTGTTTGGATTCATTTTTTTGTATTCAGGTGTATCAAGCCCACCAAATGGGCCACCCACATCTTTTTGATTATAAGCCACATTTAATTCTTCTAAGCACCAAAGTACTTTTTTGACATTGGAAGAATTGGCACGTCCCCAGACAGTTAACATTGCAGTCTCCTAATTGATTTTTGTCATTAGCCATATCATTAACCATAGTTAAGATAGATTAAATTCGCTTTCAGGCAAATCTTTATTTCCTATAGGTGGTCTTAGTGGAAATAAAGCCTTATATTATGATGAGTTAGCAATTTTTATCACGGCGAAGGGTTCATCGTTTAGTGATGGTGAGTAAGAAGATAGTCATTTTAAATATTTAGCATTAAGTGAAGGAATAACCGATGAGTAAAAAAATGTTGTCCCTAAAAACCCGCCGCGCTGGTATTGGGTTGAGTCTTTTGATGGCCGTTAGCACCAGTGGTTATGCGGCCGAGACACCGGTTGCTCCTCAAATCGATGCCAAAGCATATGTCCTGATGGACTACAACAGCGGGAAGATTTTAGCATCAGGAAACCCTGATGAGCGTTTAGACCCAGCCAGTTTAACCAAGATCATGACAAGTTATGTGGTGGGGCAGGCAGTGAAGGCGGGGAAAATAACCACGCAAGATATGGTAACAGTCGGGGAGGATGCATGGGCGACAGGGAATCCTGTCCTGAAAGGCTCTTCGTTGATGTTTTTGAAGCCAAAAGACCGTGTTTCGGTATTGGATTTGAACAAAGGGATTGTTATTCAATCAGGTAATGATGCCAGTATTGCTCTTGCGGACTACGTTGCAGGGAGCCAAGATTCGTTTGTGAGTTTGATGAACCAATATGTTCAACAAATTGGTTTGAAGAACACACATTTTAAAACCGTCCATGGGCTCGATTCTGAAGGGCAATTTAGTACGGCTCGCGACATGGCGTTATTAACACAAGCGATGATCCGCGATGTACCTGATGAATATGCGCTGCATAAAGAAAAAGAATTTACCTTCAACAAAATTCGCCAGCCTAACCGTAACCGTTTGTTATGGAATCAAAATTTAAAAGTGGATGGCGTGAAAACGGGGCACACGAGCGGTGCTGGCCATAATTTAGTGGCGTCAGCAACTGAAGGGGATATGCGTTTGATTTCGGTTGTGCTTGGCGCGCCAAGTGACCGTGTACGTTTTACCGAAAGTGAAAAGTTACTGACTTGGGGTTTCCGTTTTTTCGAAACAGTCACACCAATTAAAGCAGATGCGACATTGAAAAAGCAGCGTGTCTGGTTTGGAGATAGCTCTGAAGTGGCATTAGGCGTGGCGGATGATGTGTCTGTGACTATCCCTAAAGGTCAGTTGAAAAATCTGAAAGTCGATATTCAGATGACCAATGATTCGTTAGAAGCACCATTAGCGAAAAATCAAGTCGTTGGGACGATTAACTTTATTCTTAATGATGAAGTGATTGAGCAGCACCCACTTGTGGCAAAATCAGCGGTTGAAGAAGCGGGATTCTTTGGGCGTATTTGGGATTATATTATGAAAACCATTAGTGGCTGGTGGAGTGCAATTTTTGGTTAATGAATAACTGATAATTTTAACAAATAAAAAAGATCTCTAATTGAGATCTTTTTTATTGCTTATGGCAATTATTTTATTCTGAATTATCTGTTTTTAATTTTTTTACAGATAAACTTCAATTGCAATATTTTTATTTAAATTTAATAATCAAGGTGAACATTTTCCTTTTAATGATTTAAAAGTTACTTAAATTCAAATAATGAATATATATGGAGATATATCTGTGAGTCTAGAAAACAAAAGGTTAAAAAATAGAATGGATGCATTATTAAATAAAGATGATGTAAATAATCAAGAGTTAAATTACCCTATTTCTAAATTAGAATTAGAGATAACTAACTTAAAGCAACAATTAGGTGAGGAAAAAAATAAAACTGAATTCGTTGAAAAGAAATATGAAACGATAAAAAAAGAAAAAGAAGCGTTAGAAAAAGGGATGGAAATTTTAACTAAAAAAGTAAATGTTCTAGAGGTAAAATTGAGAAATTCGGAGCAATACATTGGGGCTCTAGAGCATTTATCAGCTGAAGCAGATAAGATTATAGTTAGTTTATCTTCAGAGAATGATTTGGTTAAAAAAAAATTAGAAGAAACCGAGTTGAAATTTGAAAAAATAAAAAGTGAGTTTATTGATTATCAAACTGTATATCAGATATCCGATGAAGATAAAAAAGAGTTACTAGGTGCAGTTGGACAAATTGGGAAACTACGTGCTAAATACGCAGATAATAAAGAGAGTAAATTAAATTTAAAAGAAACGCGAAAGAAAAAACATTTAAAAATAGATAGAAACGTAGAGGCTGGCTCTGACCAGGTAATGAATAAAGAAATTAACATGGGTAATATGCACGATGAAAACCCGTATGTTAATATAGAAAATAAAAATGAGATGTACCCTGAAAATATGGTCAGTAAAATATCTGAGTATGCTGGTGGGATAACACAATCATCAGACGCTGTAGTCGATGATGTTTCAAAATCATTGGCAATGGTTAAACAGGAAATCCCTTTTTCAATAACGCTATGACAACCTTATAATTAAGAGTTAGATTTTAAGTTTAGTATAAAAAATGCCTGCATATAGCAGGCATTTTTTATGTTTAGATAAGCTATTCAACTATTCACAATGTGCCAATTTAATTGCTAAACCGCCTTGGGAGGTTTCGCGATATTTAGCGTTAATGTCTTTACCCGTTTCATACATCGTCTCAATGACTTTATCGAGACAAACACGTGGATCACTGACGCGGCGTAATGCCATACGTGCGGCGTTAACGGCTTTAACAGAGGCAATTGCGTTACGTTCAATACAAGGCACTTGAACTTGGCCGCCAACAGGGTCGCAAGTAAGGCCGAGGTTATGCTCCATCGCAATCTCCGCGGCGATGCACACTTGCTCAGGGCTACCACCCATTAATTCAGCAAGCCCAGCGGCCGCCATTGAACAGGCAACGCCCACTTCACCTTGACAACCGACTTCCGCCCCTGAAATGGAGGCATTCATTTTGTATAATGCACCAATCACACCAGAAACTAGGAAATAGCGGGTATAGGAGTTCTCATTCACAGGGCGAATGAATTTATCGTAATAGGCGAGTACCGCAGGAACGATACCACAAGCCCCATTTGTTGGCGCTGTCACTACACGTCCACCCGCAGCGTTCTCTTCATTGACCGCAAGGGCGTACATATTGATCCAATCAATAACTGCCATTGGATCCATGTTGGTGCTATCCGTGGTGACAAGTTGGCGGCGTAACGCGGCTGCACGACGCGGAACACGTAGTGGACCAGGTAATAGGCCTTCCGTAGTGACCCCACGTTCAATGCCTGCTTTCATCACATCCCAAACGGAGGAAAGATATTGTTGGATTTCATCTTTGCTGCGTAATGCTAATTCATTTTGCATGACGAGCGCAGAAAGTGATAACCCCGTTTCTTTGCAATGCTTTTGTAAATCAGCTGCATATTTAAAAGGATAAGGGACTTGAACGGCATTTTCGTCGATTTTACCGAAATGTTCTTCATCAACAATAAATCCGCCGCCAATCGAGTAATAATTTTTGGTATACAGAACGTTATCACCCGCAAATGCGGTGATTGTCATGCCATTTTCATGGAGTGGTAAATTTGTGCTGTGAAAATTCATGCCGCCATCGACAGGGAAATCGACTTCATGTTGCCCTTGAGCAAGTAAAAGTTTACCTGTTTGTTCGACGTTGCGCATAAATGCAGGAATAGCGTCAATATCAATGGTATCGGGTAAGTTACCCGCAAGACCCATGATGATAGCCATATCGGTAGCATGGCCTTTACCTGTCAGGGACAGCGAGCCGTAAACGTCAACGGCTATGCGCGTTGTGTTAGCCAGTAAATTTTGCGCGATAAGGTCATCAACGAATTGTTTGCCCGCTTTCATTGGGCCGACGGTGTGAGAACTTGAAGGGCCGATACCGATTTTGAAGATATCAAATACACTAATCATATTCAGTGCTTCCTTTTGTAGAAAGTCATTGAAATCAGGTAGCTATCATTATTAATAGCTACCTGGGGCTTCAATTAGAAGAATAACTTATATGTCGCCGCAGAGATAGCGACCAGGCCCATAATTACGATAAATACATTGCTGATTTTGCCTGAGTATTTACGCATTGCAGGGACTTTACTGATGGCATACATTGGCATCAAGAACAGTAAGATAGCAATAACAGGGCCACCAAGACTTTCGATGATATCCAGAACACCTGGGTTTAATGTCGCAACAATCCAAGTGGTCACTAACATAAAGATAGCGGTGCCGCGGTTTAATTTGCGAATATCGACAGTTTTGCCTTTTGCACGGTATGCACGTTCAACTAAACCATTGAAACCTTCACGAGCACCTAAATAGTGGCCTAAGAATGATTTGATAATAGCAATAAATGCGATGATTGCTGCTGCATATTTGATGAATGGCTGATCAAAATAGCCAGACAGATAGTCAAGGATACTGATGTTTTGTGCTTTTGCTTGCGCAAGGTCAGCTGAAGATAACGTAAACACACAGCTAATCACAAAGAACATGACTGTCAGAACCATCAGGATGTGTGCTGATGCTAAAATACGTGAACATTTTTGTTCTGCTTCATCACCGTATTCTTCACGTTTTGCGACAGAGAATGCCGAGATAATTGGTGAGTGGTTAAAGGCGAATACCATGACGGGGATGGTTAACCAAATGGTGATCCAAATGCTTTGACCTCCAGTATTTTTGGTAGCTTCTGCGATGCCTTCGAAGGTTAAGGTATTCAGTACATCACCAGACCAGTGCGGGATCATATATAAAGAGAATGCAACCAGCACTGCAATGAATGGGAACACCAGCATACTCATGACTTTAACGATGTATTTTTCACCGAAAGCAACGATAGCCATAACGCCCCCGACCAGAATTAAGGCCAGTAACCAACGTGGTGGTGCACCAACACCTAATAATTCGGTTAAGAATTTATTGACGTTATTGGTGATAGAAACACCATAAACGAGCAGAATAGGATAAATAGCAAAGAAATACAGTAGAGTGATCCAGTTACCCGCGGTACGCCCAAAGTGTTCTTCAACAACTTCAGTGATATCGCCATCTTTTTTAGAACCAGAAAGAACGAAACGTGTTAAGCCACGATGAGCAAAAAATGTCATTGGGTAGGCTAGAACAAGCATCAATAGAACAGGAAGTAATCCGCTCATACCCGCATTAATAGGCAAAAACAGAACACCAGCACCGATAGCTGTACCATATAAACCCAGCATCCATACTGTGTCAGTTTTACGCCAAGCTTTACTGCTCCCTGTTTGCGAGGCTGTTTTGTCGATGGAACCAACTTTAGTTGCATCCATAATAGTCTCCAAAAATAAAAGTCAAAAAATTCATTTTAAGTAACAGCCAAAGGCGTTACTGGGTTTTAATCTTTTGGTACGAATAATCTCTTAATAAAAAGGGCTTTCTTTTACGTAACAATCTGATTGGAAATAAAACTAAAATTTGGACTAAATTCATTTTCAATCAGTTTTGTAATTTTATCAGTTATTTTTAAATCTGGTTTTTGAGGGTGTGAATTTATATTTTACCAGAACAAAATGCCGTGATCATTATCTCAAAAGAGAAATATCCCCTGAGATTGCGTAGAAACATCAGATTTTATAAAATTGTTAATGAAATTTAACTTAAGATTATTTATTGTCATGTTTTTCCTGTTTGGAAAATTCAATTCATTAAAATAAACAAGGGTAGAATAATATTCTGTGAGAAAAATATTATTATATTAATGAATATTTTTGTGTTGTTTGATTTGTAATCTATATTAATCTAATTATTGAGCTGTACTGTGATACTGCTACATAGGATGTATGAATGATTTTGTTTAACTTGTTGATAATTAACTGTTAATTTTAAATTTCAATAATGATTTAGTGAGTGATTAATTAGACCATTTCGCCCTGATTTTAGGGGCACATATTAATTAATTTTTGTTTTTTTAGATAGTATTTAGTGCACTTTTTTTGCGTCGAAAAAAATAATTAAAAAAGGTAACAAAATATTTGTTACAGAGTTGTTTATTAATTAATTTGATAATTTAAAATTAATTTTATATAACGATAAAAAAATAAAGAGAAAGTTTGATTTGGCGCAACTTTTTAAAAGTGGAAAAGTACTGGTGTTTATTGTCACCAGTACTTAAAAAGAAATGATTAAGGTTGGAACCAACCTTTGCGAATGAATGAACCAAAGATGAGATGATAGAGTTGGGTGATTGGTGCTTGGATTTTACTAATGCCAAGTGACCACAAAATTTGAGCTAAACCACAGGCAACGATAGCAAGGATAAATGCGCCTGCCATATCTAAAGGCCAGTGAACACCAAGGTAAATTCGTGACCAAGCAATCACAATGGCAGGGATCATCATCACAAGGCCAACCCAAGTCCGTAGCCAGAATAAGAAAGCAAATGCAAAGGTAAATACGATAGTGCCGTGGTTACTTGGGAATGATGGTGTTGCGTCGTGATCAGAAAAATTAGTGCCGATCCCCATCACAAATGGGCGGTCATGGGGGGCAAAATAGCCAATTAGCCATGAAATAGTAAGCCCTAACACAATGGCAATCGCCGCTTTACAGGCAAAAGCGCGTTGGCGAGTCATGTTTGGCTGGGCACCCCAAAACCAACAAGCAACTGTAAATATTGGGAAAATAAGAACTAAGCGCTTAGCAATTACATTCGCCATCGCAATCGTTCCGCTTGCAGTTTCAGGTGCGGCATTGATCAAGTTAAACAGATCAAGATTGAGTTGTTCCAGCACAGTTTCGTACCTCAGACAGAGAGTGGGTCAGTAAGACAAAGAAAAACAGAGCTTAAAGTCTCAAGCTTCACAGGTAAAGTCCCTTTGTCTTATTATTGATACTATTACGCGACAAATTTACGTGTGGTTTAAGAATTACTCAATAATTATTTCACTCATCTAAAGTTCGATTTGGCGAAAGAAGGGAAAAAAAATGTGGTGGCAAAAACAGATACAGCTGAATGCGCGGGAAAGAGGATTTCATTTAGTCACTGAGGAGATTTTAAGGCAAGTTCCTGAGCTCAGTTCGCTTCGTATTGGGATGATGAATATATTCATTCAACATACCTCTGCCTCATTAACGATTAATGAAAATGCGGATTATACCGTGCGAGAAGACTTTGAGAGCTTCTTCAATAAGGCAGTTCCTGAAAATGAACCTTATTATAAGCATGACTATGAGGGCAGTGATGATATGCCAGCGCACCTGAAAAGTAGCTTACTGGGTGCGAGTTTAACAATCCCAGTGACAAACGGTCGTTTAAATATGGGGACGTGGCAAGGGATTTATTTATGTGAACATCGAAATTTTGGCACAAAGCGCAAAGTAATCATTACATTGCAAGGTGAGGTCGATGGCTAGAAATAGGCAATAAAAAACCCGATAGCATTAAAACAGAGAGTTGGCTATCGGGCTCCTCAATATGGGGACATCAAAGAAAAGCAGTGGCATAAATTAAGACTCCATCTAAAAAGGAAAGTTCTCTTGTTGATGAAAAAAAATGCAATTTAGGGTGGGATTTGACTTAAATAGCACAAAAAGAACAAGCAAAACATATTTCAGCCTAAGTATTGAGATGTTTTGCTTGTTAATAATCGAAAATTAGAGGGGGTAACTATTTGTAAAGATTTAAATTTTCTTTTGCGTAAGCTTCAAAATCAGTGCAACCACCGATGTGCTTCTCATCAATGAAAATTTGTGGGACAGTTTCCACAGGTTTACCAACAGTTTTAGACAAATCTTCTTTTGAAATACCTTCTGCTTGGATATCGACATAGCGGTAGTCAAAATCTTCACGTTCGTTTTTCAGTTTTTCTGCCAGTTCTTTCGCACGAACACAGTATGGGCAGCCAGGGCGACCAAAAATAACAGTATACATAGTATCTCCTTTTTATCTCAAACTCAGATTCGAGTCACAATGCTCAATACTATGCCTATATAAATTATGAAATAAAAGTCGAATTTTCCTTTTATAGCTATAGGTATGTCATATAATTCGTGAAGTAAAATGCCAAATCACAGTGAAATGGGGGTTGAATGAACAATAAACCACAATCAAAGAGAACCATGCGTTCATTGGCAGACATGCCAAAACCTATCTTAGTCTTAGAAGGTGTTGGGATAATCCTCTTGATTTTAATCTTACTCACGCTGAATGATTATATTGTTTTGCCTGAGCCACTTATGCACCAAGGGGCGATAGTGACCATTATTATGGTTGCGATTGGGTGTTTGGTCCCTGCAATGATTAATATTGTGTGGCGAGCTATTCATGGGTTAACTTTTTTAGGTATAGATAATAAGCAGTCAGAAAACCCGAGGAATAAAAAAAATAATATTCAAAATGATAAACAGGATGAAAAGCCCGAATAGCCGTGGTTTTGCTGGCATTTTTCTTGGTGATGTGTGAAAATTACCCGCTTTGCGCTGGGGATGTCATTCTCTAGCAAACTGTTTTTGCATTATTATTTTTGAGTTGAAGAAGGTTACTGCCCATGGATTCTATTCGTTACCCTGACATTGCACAATTACGTGAATGGTTAGAACAACTCAAAACGTCTTATTTCGAGTGCGACTCTTGTGCTGCGCTGCATTTACCTCATATGCAAAATATTGAGGGAATTTTTGATGCAAAACTCGATATCGTCAATAATGTGTTGGTATTGTCCGCATTAGCGGAGCTAAAACCCACCGCGATAATTACATTAGTTGCTAATATTAGCCAAATTAACGCGAGTTCATTGACGGCAAAAGTTTTTCTCGAAATAAATGATGAAAACCTGCCAAAGTTAGTGGTTAGCCAGTCATTTTCATTAGAGGCTGGGATGACCTATCGCCAATTCTGCCATTTCCTTCAGCAAGCAGAAGACCAAATTTCAGCGATTGTCTTTGAGATCTTTAGTAATAATTTACTGTATGCAGCTCAAGATGAGTTTAGTGAAGAAGAGGATAATGGCGAGGATGAATCCGAACTTACCCCAGATGATAAACCCGCTATTATTATTCATTAAGTTTTAATTATGCATTGTGAAAAATATATTGCGGGTGAATGCCGTTCTTGCCAATGGTTAGAATTCTCACCTGAGCAACAAATCACCCAAAAGCAGCAGCAACTTTCCGCGCTATTGCCGACAATCGACCCTGCTATTTTTGCCCCACCCGTGACAGGGCCTCAAATAGGTTTTCGTAATAAAGCCAAAATGGTGGTGAGTGGAAGTGTAGAAAGGCCGATTTTTGGTATTATTGGGAAAGATGGCGCAGGTGTCGACTTAACTGGCTGCCCATTATATCCCACTGCATTTTCTGAAGTTTTCAGCGTACTCACACCGTTTATTGCAAAGGCAGGGCTCACACCTTATAACATTGAACGCAGGCGTGGTGAGCTTAAGCACGTGTTGCTAACACAAAGTTGGCACACAGGGCAGTTTATGCTGCGTTTTGTGCTACGCTCAGAGAAAAAACTGGAACAGCTCAAGAATGCTTTACCTTGGTTGCAAGCGCAATTACCACAACTTGGGGTGATCACAGCAAATATTCAGCCAGTGCATATGGCAATACTTGAAGGCGATGAGGAGATTTTCTTAACGGAGCAACATACGCTGCGTGAAGAGTTTAACCAAGTGCCTTTATTTATTCGCCCACAAAGTTTTTTCCAAACGAATCCTGTTGTCGCAGCTAAATTATACCAAACAGCAAGGGCGTGGGTTAACGCATTAGATATTCATAGTATGTGGGATCTGTTTTGTGGTGTAGGTGGCTTTGGATTGCACTGCGCTGAAAAAGATACGCGTTTAACAGGCATTGAAATCAGCGCCCCTGCCATTGCTAGCGCACAACAATCAGCAGATGAAATTGGATTAAAAAATGTTGAGTTTAAAGCCCTTGATTCAACGCATTTTGCCACCGCACATCAAGATATCCCTCAGCTTATTTTAGTTAATCCGCCACGAAGAGGAATTGGTAAGGCATTATGTGATTACCTTTCTCATATGCAGCCCAAATATATCCTTTATTCAAGCTGCAATGCACAGACTATGGCGCAAGATTTACAATTGCTGTCGGGTTATCAAGTGTGTAGGGTGCAGCTGTTTGATTTATTTCCACACACGGCTCATTTTGAAGTACTGACATTGCTAAAGCGAAAGAATAATTAAAAACGAATTTATGAAAAAAAAGCTTGGTGTTTAGCCAAGCTTTTTCTTTAACGTATTGAATTAAGTATTAATTTCGGTGTTCGAAAGCAAGTGCTTTGCGTTCGATTAAACGCATTAGAATGGTTAAGATGGCATTAACCACTAAATAAATAATCCCAGCTGCAACAAATGCCATCACATCCCATGTCTGACCAAATACTTGGCTACTGTAACCCATGATGTCTAACATGGTGATCGTACTGGCCAGAGAGGTACTTTTAAACACTAACACCACTTCATTGGAATAAGAGGATAAAGAGCGTTTAAAGGCGTAAGGCAGGATAATGCGCATAGTTTGCACTTTACTCATCCCCAATGCTTGGCATGACTGCCATTGCCCTGATGGAATCGCTTTTACGGCACCGTGGAACAGTAAAGTTGAATAAGCGGCACTGTTTAACGCTAATGCAATCATTGCACAGAACCAAGGTGTTGAAATTAGCTCCCAAAATAGAGGATAGTTTTGCAACGATTTAAACTGGCTCGGGCCATTATAGATTAGGAAAAACTGCACTAATAATGGCGTTCCTGTAAAGATGGTGATATACACCTTCACAATTTGCGAAATGACTTTGGTTTTCAGGGATAAAATTAACGTAAATAATCCCGCTAACAGAAAAGCCACAAGTAACGCACTGAACGTCAGTGATAAACTGGTTGGTAGCCCTGGTAGAATTTTTAGGATCATGTCAATCATTTGGATTCACCTCGTTCAAAGCGCGTAGTTCGCAATTCAATACGCTTTAATACCTGTTGGCTAATCAATGTAATGACAAGGTAAATCAGACCGACGATAACGTACCAAGTAAAAGGTTCGCCAGTACGGTTAACAATAGTTTTTGTCTGTAACATCAAATCGTTCACGCTGATTAAAGACACTAACGCGGTATCTTTTAGCAGAACTAACCATTGGTTCCCTAACCCTGGCAGGGCATGGCGCCACATTTGCGGCATAATAAAACGAAAGAAAATCGTGCGTTTTTTGAGGCCGAGTGCAAAACCTGCTTCCCACTGGCCATAAGGCACTGCTTTGAGTGCGCCTCTTAACGTTTGTGAAGCATAAGAGGCATACAATAGGGCGAGGGCAATGACACCACAAACGAACGGCGTGTAGTCAAATTCGCCGCTATCGGCAAAGAAGATGCTAGGATCAATTTGCACTGTGGTTTGCCAAAAACCGAGGTTAATATCAAACCCATCCCCGAGTAGGTTGATAAGCTGTAATGTCCCAAAATAGACGAATAGGACGACCAGCAGTTCAGGTAACCCACGGATTAGCGTCACCCAGCACGTGCCTAAAAAGGCAATTGGCTTAAAGCGGACAGACTCCCATGCGGTAAATAGCATGGCAAGAATTAAACCCAAGATTAGGGCAGAAACAGCAAGGCCGACGGTGATACCGGCGGCACTTGTTAAAAATAGAAGGTTGTTCATTAATTATATCGATTACTGTTGAAACCATTTTTTGTGGATAGCATCATAAGTGCCGTCAGCTTTAACTTCTGCTAAGGCTTTATTCATTTTATCCAACAACTCTTTATTTCCTTTACGCACTGCGATACCTAAACCGATACCGAAGTATTGTGGATCGGTAACTTTCTCACCCACAGCGGCTAAGTTTTCGTTGCCTTTGGTTTTTAACCATTCGTCAGCAACGGCAGTGTCACCGAATACAGCATCAATACGGCCATTTTGCAGGTCTAAAACCGCAGATTGGTAGTTATCATAAGGCACAGTGGTCATGCCTTTATGTTGTTCCATGATATATTTTTGGTGTGTGGTTCCGTTTTGGACGCCGATTCTTTTGTCTTTCAGCTGGTCAACGGAGCTAATTTTTTCTTTCACTGCAATAAATTCTGCAGAGTTAGGGTAATAAGTTTCGGTGAAGTCTACTTGTTGTTGACGCTCAGGGGTAATGTCGATACCTGCCATTAATGCTTCAAAACGACGAAATTTCAGGCTGGGAATTAAGCTATCGAAAGATTGGTGAGTAAATGTACAGGTCGCATTCATTTTTTCACACATCGCATTAGCTAAATCAACGTCAAAACCGACGATTTGATTGTTTTTATCAAACATTTCAAACGGCGCGTAAGTTGCTTCAGTTGCAAAACGAATGGTTTCTTTTTCCGCAGCAGTTGCCGATAGGGCTACAGCGCCCAGCAGCGCAGCTAATATAATTTTTTTCATTGCTTAATCCTATATCTATTAATGTGACAGATAATTTGCAAAGGCGTCAGTTTGAGGTGCTGAGAAACGACTAGCATCTCCCTGTTCTACGATATGGCCGTTTTCCATATACACCACACGGCTAGCGGTTTTGCGAGCAATCTCCACTTCGTGAGTGACGATCACTTGCGTAATACCTGTCGCAGACAATTCACGAATAATATCGACAACTTGAGCCGTAATTTCTGGGTCAAGCGCTGCGGTTGGTTCATCAAATAATAGAACCTTAGGTTCCATCATGAGTGCCCGTGCAATCGCCACACGTTGTTGTTGACCACCTGATAAATGCAGTGGATAACGGTCTGCAAATTGAGATAAACGTAAACGGTCTAAAAGCTTAGCGGCTTTTGCATGTGCTTCTTGCTTCGATAATTTTAATACACGGCATGGGGCTTCAATTAAGTTGTCCATCACACTAAGATGCGGCCATAAATTATATTGTTGGAATACCATGCCAACATTTTGGCGTAAGTCACGAATAGACTTTGCATCTGGTGTCGATGAAAAATCAAATTGCTGCCCAGCAATATTCAAATGACCTGAACGTGGCATCTCTAATAAATTGAGAACACGTAATAGCGAACTTTTACCTGCACCACTTGGCCCGAGTAATACCATAGTCTCACCAGCAGAGCACTCTAGATTGATATCAAAGAGTGCCTGATGGGAACCATAGAAACAGTTGATGTTTTTTAATTGAATGCTCATGCTTACCAATAATATCCTTTTTAACTACCAGCGATATTAATCCTGTAAGCATATTTATGCAATAATTTCTGCATAAAAAATTGGTTTTTACACTGAAATTAGTCAGATTTTTCGGTTGGATGATCTGTTTGCTGTTGTTTGGCGAGTTGTTTATCTCGTTCAAACGCGAGGTCGCTAATGCGTTTTGCCATTCCTTTAAAGATAAAAAGATGGGCTGGCATCATAGCAAACCAATAGAGTAGACCGCAAAAACCCGCAGGGTGCCACCAAGCGCGCACATCTATAGAGCGTCGACTGCCGCTATCGTGGATAGTAAAGGTTAAACGCCCCAGCCCAGGGGCTTTCATACCAAACAGTAAACTGAGTTGTTTGTTCGGCTCAAGGTTAATCACTCGCCAGCCATCAACTTCATCGCCAAGTTGCAAGTATTCTCTGTCGGGGCGACCATATTTGACTTTATTCAACATCATGTCATCCATGATGGCACGGGTTTTCCATAGGCCATTGGCGTAGAAATAACCATCTTTGCCCCCAATTTGTTGTATGGTATGCCATAGCGATTCTGAGCTCGCTGTTGTGCCAAGGGTTGACCCCGCTTGTTTGGGATAATAGCCATAGCCTGGGCGCCAGCGTTTTCTTACTTCAGGGTCATAACCCCAATCAGCATTGTCTATCGCATCTGCTTCCTCAGCTAATGTGGTTCTTACTGCATCATCAAAGGAAATTAGCGTTTGTGGAATAAGCTCTCGTAGTGCTTTATCGTTAGCGGGAAGGTCGTGTTGTAGTCCTTGAATCAGCTCTTTTGCAATAGTCGGTGGCACCGAGGTAATCAAGCTAATAAAATGCACCGAAATCATGCTAATAGGAATAGGAATAGGGATCAGCAAGCGGCGTTTACCACTAACTTTGATAAATCGTTTGAATAGTTCTTGATAGCTAATAAACTCAGGACCGCCTGCATCAAATATGCGGTTTTCATTTGTTGGTGTTTTGGCGAGCTGAGTTAAGTAATATAGGATATTCGACAATGCAATAGGTGATGATTTAGAGCGTACCCAGCGCGGAGGCGTTAGAATCGCTAAGTTGTACACCATATCCCGCATAATTTCGAAGGCTGCAGAACCAGACCCAACAATAATTGAAGAGCGAATCTCAGTAACAGGAATATTGCTTTCACGCAGGATGTCCCCCGTTAAGCGCCTGGCTATCAGGTGCGGGGAATAGGTGTGGCCATGTTGTAATGCGCTGAGATAAATAACGTGTTTAACATCTGAACCTTCGAGAGCTTGTTGAACATTACGCGCAGCGCTACGCTCACGCTCAATAAGATTAGCTTGGTCAGCCATGCTGTGCACAAGGAAATAGACAATATCGATTTCCTTCATGACATCTTTTAAAGTCTCAGGATCATGTAAGTCAACAAAGATACAGCGAGTATCTTCCCAGCCTTGAGAAAGCATCCAATCAACACGACGTGCAGCCGCAGTAACGTCATAACCTTGTTCAATCAGTTGGGGGATAAGATTCTGCCCAATATAGCCGCTAGCGCCCAACACTAAAACACGTTGTTTTTCTGTCATGTTAATTTCCTGTTTCACGCAAATTAACGGCTATTGTGACTGAAATTTTACCTATGTAAAGAAGGCCATAAGAATTGGCGTAATAAGACTCAGTACGAAGCCATGAACAATCGCGGCAGGCACAATCGAAACACCGCCACTGCGTTGCAAAACAGGAAGGGTGAAGTCCATGGATGTTGAGCCACAAATGCCCAATGCCGTTGAACGGTAGCGATTGATAATGATAGGGATCAACATGATCGCGGCTAGCTCGCGGGCTAGGTCATTAAAAAAGGCGGCGCTCCCCATCACAGGGCCATAGGCATCAGTTAACACGATCCCTGTGAGTGAATACCAACCAAAGCCCGATGCGAGAGCTAGCCCCATTTTAACGGGTAAGCCCAGTAATAATGCCGCCAGCGCTCCTCCCGCTAATGCACTGATTCCCATCACAAAGGCAATGGTTGTCCCGCGGCGATTAATTAAAATTTGTTTAATGCTCATTCCGCTGTTGCGTAATTGAATGCCGACTAATAATAGCAGGAGCATTAGAGCAATTTGGCTACCCTTATCCGCATAATGCAGAAAATCAAAACCTGTTAAGCCCACTATAAAGCCTAAAAGCAGGACGCCACACAATTGTAGAGATTCAAGCACCATTTTAATGCGTGACGGCGGTTTTTCTTGCTTATGTTGTGGAATTTTCCACGGATCTAACTTATCGAGTAATAACAGTGAGATAATATTAAGTGAAAAAATACAAGCAAAGAAGGTAATGGCGTAAATGAGAATAGAAAAGAGGTGTTCACTTAAGTTTTCAAGCAGTGCGAGGGTGATCCCCATTAAAAATAAAATCACATACACCATTGAATTTAATGATTGATGCACACGGTGAAGAATTTGTTTGTTTTTAATAGGAATAAGATAACCGAGAGTTAACGGTAGAAGAATAATTAAGAGTCCTGAATACATCGCCGCATCCTTAGTGGTTATCCCATCAATATAATCAATGAGTTATATTTGTTTTTTTATTTTCGTTATGTGAAATTTAACTCGCCGTGCTAATGCATTTTTTTTCGATAAAATTTTATTATTGGTGACTGAGTGAAAAATAGGTCAAAAATACTAAAAAAGAAAGTTTTACTATTTTATAACACTGCTATTGCTAGCTCAACTCAGTTGGCAATTTTGTCACAAAGATTTTTTATTTTGCAGACATACTTATAGTAAAACCATGGGTTAATCGATAAGCTCTAAATGTGCGTTTTGTCAGCACAATTATTGATGATCTGAATGCAAATTGACGAGTTCAGAGTATATTAAAGAAAATATGACAAGGAGTGAGATATGTATCTGGAACGTGTTGAGATATACGGATTTAGAGGGATCAACCGCCTTTCCTTAGAACTCAATAACAGTACTGTTTTGATCGGGGAAAACTCATGGGGTAAATCCAGTCTTCTTGATGCGCTCGATTTGCTTCTCTCACCAGAACATCAAGATTACCAATTTAATCTGCACGATTTTCATCACCCCACAGGGGACAACGCTTCCCGTTATCGGTCATTGCAAATTGTTTTAAAATTTTGTGAAAGGCATAAAGGCCGCCACCAATCTTATCGTTTTCATAATCTTAGCTCAGTTTGGGTTGATAATGGTGATGATCTAAAACATATTTTTTATCGAGTGAGTGCTGAGCTGCGAGATGACAATACGATTGCGGTGGATAAAAGCTTTTTAAATTCAGGGGGAAATAAGCTTTCTCTGGACAATGTGGGTAAGTATATCAAAGAGATTATTCGATTATACCCTGTTATTCGCCTGCGTGATGCGCGTTTTTTACAAACCCTCAACCCTGAAACCATCGTCGTTGGTGAAAAAGAGTTTCGTGATGCATTTAATATACGTATCAAAGAATTAACCAGTGCTCTAGTGAATAATCCAGAACGTTTAAGTGATGATGAATTAAGTGACGGTGTAGACGCCATGCAGCAGTTATTAAGTCACTATTTTTCAGGGCAAAGTGCCCATATGATCAAGCTTAATGACAATATGGTGAATATTGAGCCGCGCAAGCAAGGCTGGAAAGCGTTGGATAACATCAGCCGTTTGATTGCAAAACCTAATCAACGAAATATTCGTTTGATTATCTTGGGGATGTTTTCTTCTTTATTACAATCCAAAGGCAATATTCATTTAGATAAACACGCCCGCCCGCTCATTATTGTTGAAGACCCCGAAACTCGCCTGCATCCGATTATGCTGTCGATTGCATGGGGATTACTAAGCTTGTTTGCGCTGCAACGGATTACCACGACAAATTCAGGGGAGTTACTTTCTCAAGCTCCTCTTGAAGACTTATGTCGTTTAGTACGTGATACTAATAAAGTTTCTGCTTATCGTTTAACGCCAAATGATCTCAGTACAGAAGAATTGCGAAAAATTTCGTTTCATATTCGTTTTAATCGACCATCATCATTATTTGCACGTTGTTGGTTATTAGTTGAAGGCGAAACAGAGATTTGGCTAATGAGTGAATTTGCTCGCCAATGTCACTACTATTTTGAAACCGAAGGAATTAAAGTTATTGCGTTTGCACAAAGTGGCTTGAAACCACTATTAAAATTTGCCAATAAAATGGGAATTGAATGGCATGTTTTAACCGATGGCGACGAGGCAGGGCGTAAATATGCTGCAACTGCGACCCACTATGCGAATAAGATCAATTCACCCGATAGGGATCGCTTAACCATGCTCACTGCGCCAGATATGGAACATTTCCTATATCGTGAGGGGTTTAAAAGCCTTTATCATGAAATTGCTGACATACCAGAAAATGCACGGGTGTCGACACGCCGTGTGATTATTAAAGCGATTTCCCGAACGTCAAAGCCTGACTTAGCGTTGGCTACGGTGAACCGTTCTGCAGAACTGGGCCCTGATAGCATTCCATTACAGCTAAAAAGTATGTTTTCTCGGGTAGCATGGTTAGCGAGGGGGAAAGCGTATTGATAACGAAAGTGAATATATTGTTGATTGAATATTTATAGATAGCGGGTGTTTATCTATAGTACGTTTAATTAAACGATAACTTAAGTGATATAGCATAGTATTTAGAAGGGGGCGTCGCCCTCTTTTTAATGATAGGAAGTGAAGAGTGATGAAGGTAAAACCGAAAAAAAAGTGGCCGATTTATTTGGTGATCCTGATTGTTGTCGTTGGCGCTGCTGCCTTTCTCTTTAAAGGTGAGAAAGAAGAGGTTTTCCAAACCGTTGACGTGACGCGTGGTGACTTAGATAAACAAGTTCTCGCGACGGGCAAGTTAGATGCTGTACGTAAAGTTGATGTGGGTGCTCAGGTTAGCGGGCAGTTACAAACCTTATATGTTAAAGAGGGTGACTACGTTAAAAAAGGCGATTTACTGGCGGTTATCGACCCGAAAAAAGCACAAAATGATGTCACTGAGTCTGAAGCGACCACACGTGAACTTGAGGCTAATTTATCGTTAGCACAAGCAGAATTGAAACTGGCGCAACTGACTTACCAACGCCACTTGAGCTTAGCCAAATTGCAGGCTGTCGCGCAACAAGAACTGGACAAAGCCAGAACTGATGTGGATGTGAAAAAAGCACAGGTAGCGACTTATCAAGCTCAAATTAAACGCAACCAGGCCACACTAGATACGGCAAAAACCAACTTAAAATATACGCAAATCACCGCGCCGATGGACGGCATTGTCACGTTTATCAAAACGTTACAAGGGCAAACCGTGATTGCAGCGCAAGAAGCACCAACGATTTTAACATTAGCAGATTTAGACACTATGTTGGTTAAAGCGGAAGTGTCTGAAGCGGATGTGATTTATTTAGAACCAGGCCAAGAGGCTTCATTTACGGTACTCGGTGCGCCAGACAAAAAATTCTCAGGTCAATTGAAAGATATCTTGCCAACCCCTGAGAAAATCAATGATGCTATTTTCTATTATGCGCGCTTTGAAGTCCCTAATCCTCAGCATCTCCTAAAATTACAGATGACTGCACAGGTCAAAATCGATCTCGATTCACGTAAAGATGTGCTGATATTACCCCTTTCTGCGTTAGGGGATGAAGTTTCACCGCAGGTTTATGATGTGGAAGTGCTAGAAGGGCAAAAAGCAGAGAAAAAACAGATTGAAATTGGTAGTCGCAATGATGTGTCAGTCGAAGTGGTTAAAGGACTGAATGAAGGTGATAAAGTGATTATTGGGCACAGTGGTTCGGAGAGTTAAGATGGCCACACTCATTGAGCTCCAGGGGATCACTCGCCGTTATGGTGAAGGTGAAAATGAGGTTACTGTCTTAAAAAACGTTTCTTTGCAAATAAATGCAGGTGAAATGGTTGCGATTATCGGTGCTTCAGGTTCAGGTAAATCCACCCTGATGAATATCATTGGTTGCCTCGATAAGCCATCATCTGGAGAGTACCATATTGATGGGCAAAATATGGCGTTGCTAGACAACGACCAACTCGCAGAGCTTCGCCGTGAACACTTTGGTTTTATTTTCCAACGCTACCACTTATTAAACCACCTTAGTGCTGAGCAAAACGTTGAAATCCCCGCAGTATATGCAGGTTCTGGAAAAGCGGAGCGGCGCGAACGTGCGACGCAATTACTTCAGCGCTTAGGGCTTGGCGAGCGGGTTAATTACCGGCCGAGCCAATTGTCTGGTGGGCAACAGCAACGAGTCAGTATTGCGCGTGCATTAATGAATGGAGGGCAAGTTATTCTTGCCGATGAGCCTACGGGGGCCTTAGATAGCCATTCAGGTGAAGAGGTGATGAAGATCCTCAAAGACCTTTGTGCTCAAGGCCATACGGTGATTATCGTTACTCACGATCCATCCGTTGCACAACAAGCTGAACGTATTGTCGAAATCAAAGATGGCGAAATTATTCGAGATTCAGGTTCAAAAAACAGTAAATTAGCCAAACCGTTATCAAAAGCCCCTACAAGGAAACTATCCCTTGGGCAGATTTATGGTCGATTTAGCGAAGCATTGTTGATGGCTTGGCGTGCCATGGTGGTCAATAAAATGCGTACCTTGTTGACCATGCTAGGGATTATTATCGGGATTGCTTCAGTGGTTTCTATTATGGTCATCGGCGATGCTGCCCAAGGTATGGTACTTAATGATATCAAGTCGATTGGTACCAATACGATTTCGATTTACCCTGGCACTGATTTTGGAAGTGATGATGCACAAAATCGACAATCTTTAAAAGCCTCGGATATTGATGCTCTTGCTAAGCAGCCTTATGTTCACGCGATTTCAGGCCAGCTAAATGGTTCCGCACGTTTAAGGAAAGGGAATTTAGATGCATCTGCACAGTTAACAGGAATTGGCCGCGATTATTTTAATGTGTATGCTTCAAAATTTTCAGAGGGCATGAATTTTACGCAAGACATGGCGAATAGGCGTGCTCAAGTGGTCATTATTGATGAGAACACGAAACGGCGTTTTTTCCCAAAACAAGCTAATGTAGTAGGGGAAACCTTGCTCATCGGTAATATGCCAGCGACAGTAATTGGGGTGTTGGAAGACCAGAAATCAGTATTTGGCTCCAGTAAATCGTTGTCTGTTTGGCTCCCTGATACCACGATGAACAGCAAGATTTTAAATCGACCTTATTATGACAGCATTACGGTGCGCGTTAAGGATGGGTATGACGCCAAAAACGTCGAGCAGCAACTGACGCGTTTATTAACGTTACGCCACGGTAAAAAAGATGTTTTCACCTATAACCTTGATACTTTTGTAAAAACAGCGGAAAAAACCACCCAAACCATGCAACTGTTTTTAACCTTAGTGGCGGTGATTTCGCTGGTGGTCGGGGGGATTGGTGTGATGAATATCATGTTGGTGTCGGTGACAGAAAGAACTCGCGAAATTGGTATTCGTATGGCAGTTGGTGCGAGAACCAGTGATGTAATGCAGCAGTTCCTCATTGAGGCGGTATTGGTGTGTTTAATGGGGGGCTTGATGGGAATTGCACTTTCTTATGGGATCAGCTTACTGGCGCAAATGGCGCTACCTGGTTGGACATTCGCGTTTGATCCTGTCGCGCTTATTAGTGCGTTTGTCTGCTCAACCGCGATTGGGGTTATTTTCGGCTTCTTGCCCGCACGCAGCGCCGCACGTTTAAACCCAATTGATGCATTAGCAAGAGAGTGATTTGTTAATATATATTCTCCTGTGTAGCTCAGTGACTACAAAGGAGAATAAAGTAAGGTTAACGAAGCCGATAAAATATTTTCCCTAAAGAATTTATACAAATTTTTGCTGATGTTAATAAAGGAACTTTATTTATCGAGTTAGTGATTAACGCTATAGTTGAATGAATGTCACACAAGGTCGAATAAATGGTAAAAGTATCCCCCTCCTTTTTTAGTTTCATTGTCAATTTATTATTACCTTGAGAATACTCATCAAAAGTGAGTTTGGTACTTTTATCTAAATCGATGCTTACTTTACTCTCAGTAAGCTGTTTTTTGATTTCAGATTGTAGCTCTGCATTGTTGATTTTCGGTAATTTCATTTTTTTTGAGTGTGTTCGTGTTTTTTGTAGTTTCCGTATATAACCAATAGTTACATCAGTCTCTTTTTTTTGTGTAAAAGCAATAGGAAGTGTATTTTTTAGGCTTATAATTTGTTTTAAAAAATCAATAAATTCATTTGTATTAGATGATTGTATTAACCCATAATTTGGTTAAAAAAAACTAAAAAGGTATTTTTGTTTTTGTGGGTAATATTTCCCGCAAATTGCCATTGCGTGATTATTTGAACTGTAAATTATAGCAACATCTTGTTTTTTAATGCTTTTTTCAGTAATTAGTTTCTCTAATTGTTTAAAGGAGATACTCTCCCAACTAGGTTCTACATTAATAGAGGACAAAGGAGAACAACGATTATCAATTGTCAATCCTGAATTTAAGTTAAATAGTGCTGTCTCACTTGCATAATGTAACATGCAATATGCATATATCTCTTTAATAAAGGACTGCATTTCATTTAGAGTGATATCTTTATCTTTTTTAATCTTATCATATAGGCTTTGTTCTGCTTTATATTTTCTTGGAGTAGGTGTTTCATTACCAAATCTTATTTTGTTATATAGGTCATAGGTGATGTCTTTTTCTATTTTAATATTAGGATTAAAACAGGGTTCTATATTCTTAGAATATATATTTTTGTTATTTTCTTCTAAGCATTGAATGATATATTCAATGTTTGTTATTCCTTTAGGTTTTGGTACTGTGTTAATGGTATAATAATTATTATATAGGTCATTATAGCCGTTATATTGGTATTGATTTATCTGTACATCAAAAATATCAGTACAACGTTCAGCTAACAAATTTGAAATGCATTTTAAGTAAGCTTTTTCTACACATTTGTTGACTTCTTTATAAGCGGATGTTGATGGTATAAAGGGATTTAAGCAATTTTTGAGCTGGTGTAGAGATTCAGCCCCCAGTCCGTCCATCTCATAAGCCGCGAATATGTGTGATAAACCTTGGCAAGCACCATTTTTACATGCATATGTAATATTGGAGATGCTTTTGAGTTGTTGGGCAAGTTTGCTTATTAAGGGGTCATTCTTAAATACATAGTTCAATAGGTCATTCTGACAAAATTTAATAGGGTAGTTTATTTCAGCTGGCATGTTATGTTTCCGATGTTAACTATTTATAGCAGCCTACCAACTCAACTATCCCCATTTCTTTCATAAATCATTTATTCCTACTAAAGCTAAATTTTTTTTCTAATCGTATAACTTCGGACTAGGACACTCCAAATTGGAGTGATTGCTGCTAGCTAGAGGGAAATTACTGCTAAAGAATAGTCCTATTTTATGGAACTGAGTTCCTCACTCCAATTCTGCTAATTAAACACGTAATTTTTAACCTATTCATTTATCGATAAAATTTTTTATTAGTGTGGTATTTCCTCGCTCCGTGAAATATTCCATAATAAAAAAGTTATCTGAAAAGATAAATTCTGCTTGCGATTCGATATCGATCATGGATATTATTTGCATGTAGAATAAATGAAACCTAGTTCCATATAATGGAACAAACAATTAAAGCCAGTAAAAACTAAGCAAAGACAACCACACAGCAGGTGCAAAATGGCGAATAAAGCAGGTGAAGATTATTCTTTGGCTCGAGTACCCCAAAGTGCTCGTAGACCGTTCTATGAAGTGTTAATTCTACGAATTGGCGCACTCGCTTGTGTTTCACAAGTGATGTTAGGTGCAGCCCTCGGTTACGGGTTAACTTTTTGGCAGGCGTTTTGGGCGACCATCCTTGGCTCTGTAATTTTACAGGTAGTCAGTTGGGGGCTTGGAGCAGCTGCATGCCGCGAAGGAATGTCAATCAGTCTACTGTCAAGGTGGTCTGGTTTTGGAAAGTTAGGTTCAGCTCTTATTGGTGGCGCGATTGCCATCTCCTTGATGGGCTGGTTTGGCGTCCAAAATGGTTTCTTTGCGGATGGAATGTATAAAGCGACTAATGTGCTAACACCAGGGACTTGGTCACTTATTACAGGTATTGCGGTGACGATTATTACGGTATATGGGTATCGATTTTTATCTATTACCGCCAATATTTCAACGCCGCTCTTTTTATTCGCGTTAGGCTGGGCAACGTATAATTTATTATCAGGTCAGGATCTTGGTGTGCTTATCAATGATACTGCCCCTGCTGGGCCTTTAATGACAATGCCTGCGGCAATTACTATGGTTGCAGGTGGTTTTATTATTTCAGCGGTTACCACACCAGATATTAGCCGCTTTATGAAAAAACCGAAGGATGTATTTTGGATGACGTTAATCGGTACATTTTTTGGTGAACTTTTAGTTAATATGATAGCGGTGCTGATGGCTCTGGCATTACGTACCAGCCAAGTATTTGACTTGATGATGGCATTAACGGGCTTATTAGGTGCATCGATTGTTATCTTTGCCACTATAAAAATGAATGACATCAACCTGTATTCATCATCACTCGGGTTTTCAACGCTGCTTAACGCTATCTTTAATAAGCGTTTTGACCGTCGCTATTTAACATGGGTAATTGGTGTTTTCGGTACGATTGCCTCCATGTTAGGTATTTTAGACAATTTTATTAGTTTCTTGATTTACTTAGGCATTGCTATCCCACCAGTCGCTGGGATCATGGTTGTTGACTATTACATCTTAAAACGCGATCGCAAAGAGCTTGATATCACCCGCGAACAAGGTGTGCTGCCATCTAGCTGTGAAGCTTATAACCCTGTGACACTCGTTGTGTGGTTGTTAGCTGTTATTGTGGGGTGGGGAACGTCAGAATTAGGTCCATTCCATGCCGATTATGGCATTCCTGCACTTAACTCTTTAATTACAGGTGCGCTGGCTTATTGGATTGGCATGCGCTGGCAAGCGAAAACAAAAGGTGTCGATACGGTGCATTTTCGCAAAGTGGCTCACTTAGATTAAGGAAAGTGCGATGTCAGGTAGCAAGGTCAAAGTTGCCCTTGCTCAGTTTGATTCTGAACTGGGGAATAAACAAGGTAACTTGCAGCGTATGGCGCTGTTATGTGAACAAGCGGCAGAGTCTGGGGCGAAACTGATTTGTTTTCCAGAGCTTGCCACAACAGGTTATCGCGGTGATTTGTTAAATACGAAGCTGTGGGATCTCAGCGATTCTACTGGAAGCGAAACATATCGTTTATTTAGCGAGCTTGCGACACGCTTGAATATCACTATCGTGAGTGGTTTTGTGGAACGAGGTGACTACCTTGGGGATATCTATAACGCGGTTGGCGTGTGGAACCCAGGGTGTGAAGGTATCAGCGGTGTGTTTCGTAAAGTACATGCTTTTGGTATTGAGAAACAATGGTTTAGTCGTGGTGATAGCTTCCCTGTATTTGATACGCCAATTGGCAAAATTGGCATCATGATTTGCTATGACATGGGGTTTCCTGAGGTTGCGCGTATTTTGACCCTTCATGGCGCAGAGCTGCTAATCGCACCTTCTGCTTGGTGTGTACAAGATAAAGACATGTGGGACATTAATACGGCATCCCGTTCTTTGGAAAATGGTGCACATTTACTGGCCGTTAACCGTTGGGGTCATGAAGGGGATTTACACTTATTTGGTGGTAGCAAAGTGTTAGGCCCTCGTGGGCAAGTGCTTTGTGAAGCCACATGTGATGGTGAAGCGTTGTTAATTGGCGAAATTGATTTTGTTTTACAAGCCCATACACGTTTAACCATTCCATATTTACGTGATAGAAAGCCTCAAGATTATGGCATTCTTACTCAAGGTTTTGATTCATGAGCATTTTAAATAGCGTCGTTGATGTTTATCAATTATTTCTACGCTCAGGTAATGAGCTTACCGTTACGACGTTAGTCAATGAATTAGGCATGCCGAAAAGTTCTGCTTCTCGCTTACTAAAGCAAATGTCAGAACTGGGGCTGTTAGAAAAGAAGAATAATGCTCCCATTTATCGGCCAGGGTTATTAATCATGGAGTTGGCTCACCGTGCGCGTGGGATGAACCCATTGATAGATATGACGTTAGAAGCCCTTGATGAGTTGACGAAAGATACTGGGTTTACCAGCTATGTTTCGGCGCTCGATGATGAAATGGTAAGGGTTGTCCATGCACGCTTCGGTAATAGCATGTTGCAGGTGATTACACAGCCTGGTACACGTTTGCCAATTCTTGGAACTTCAACGGGACGGGCTCTGTTAGCGCGCTTACCGTTGCAGGAAAGAGCAAACATTATCGGCCGAGAAGATAAAGAATTACAAGTGAAGTTAACAGAACAGATGAATCTGATCAATGAACGTGGTTGGGAATTTTCAATTAACGAGTCTGTTGCAGGTGTTGCCTCGGTTTCGAGTACCGTGTTTGATCCATCGCTGAACACGTTATATGCATTATGTCTAAGTTTGCCAGAAACCCAAATGAATGAACAGGTTATGGCGCAACTTTCAACTAACCTATGCCGTAAGGCCTCTTACCTTGGTTGTATGGTTGGAGATCCTTATTGGTTACAAAGAAGTACCAGCAAATAGCGTTATGTCATGTAGTAAAAGTAAGTAGTAAAGGTAAGTAGTAAAAGTAAGTAGTAAAAGTAAGTAGCACACCATAAGTAGTTTATATTATTAGTATTTTATTTTAAGTGCGTGAATACGCCTTCATCAGGAAAAATAAGGCTTTTTTAACAGTTAAGCCTTAACTTGGGTGAAATGAAATTAAGTCATATTTTGTGTGAGTTAATTTCAAAGTAGCCCTACAATCAAATAAAAATTATTAAAATTCAAGGAAGTACAATGAGTCTAAAGCAAACCCTTTGTGCGTATGAGCTAATCGATTGCGCGAACGTTAAGGGGGAAGATGTTGTTGCATTGTTCAAGACTTTCCCAGCAATTGAAGTTTCTTCTAAAACGGTCAAAGACCTGAAAGGTCAAAGTGATTTTGTCCGTATTCTTATTCCAGGCACCCAAGGTAAATCTCAAGGTCATCAAGCACCTACATTAGGCATTATTGGCCGTTTAGGGGGGATTGGTGCAAGGCCGTCACGTATTGGGGTAGTTTCAGATGCCGATGGGGCGATTGCGGCCATTGCAACAGCATTGAAATTAGCAAAAATGCATGAAAAAGGCGATAAATTGGTAGGTGATGTGGTGATTACAACTCATATTTGCCCTAATGCGCCGACTCGCCCTCATACCCCAGTTGATTTTATGGACTCTCCTTTAGAAGATGTCACGATGAACCAACATGAAGCGATCCCTGAAGCGGATGCTATTTTGTCGGTAGATACCACCAAAGGTAATAACCTGTTGAATCATAAAGGTTATGCATTATCACCAACGGTTAAAAATGGGTACATTTTACCTGTTTCTAATGATTTACTCCGCTTAATGGAGTGGAGCAGTGGGCAGCGTGCGGTGACATTTCCTTTATCCATTCAGGATATTACACCGTATGGTAATGGCCTTCATCATATCAATAGTATTATGCAACCCGCGGTATCTACCTCAGCCCCTGTTGTTGGTGTGGCGATCTGTTCTGAAACCGTGGTACCTGGTTGCTCTACGGGAGCAAGTCATGAGATTGATATTGCTGCTGCGGTGAAATTTATGATTGAGGTGGCGAAAGCCTTTACGCAAAAACAGTGTGATTTTTATGATGCAGAACAGTATGCATTATTGATGTCGCTGTATGGTGATATGTCACATTTACAAACTTCGGGCCGTTGAGCTTATAAAATAGTCACAGTTAATTATTAATAGCATCAATAATATAATTGAAATAATTAACTGTGCTCTATATGCGTCAGGGCAAAATTGATTCTGATGTGCCTTCTGTGGTTTCTTCTATTTCAATGGGGATGATAACATCCGCATGATTACCTTTTGGTCCAATTGTCACGCTAAATTGCACTTTTTGACCTGCTTTTAGTGTCCTGTAACCGTCCATTCTGATGCAGGAATAATGAGCAAAAATATCCTCTCCGCCATCAGCCGGGCAAATAAAACCAAAGCCTTTTGCGTTATTGAACCACTTAACGATACCCGTCTCCATATTTTATCCTTTCGGTTTGCTAGTTGTGTTTTGCAGATATGTATAAAATACACACAGAAACTAAGTAAATATACGCTAAAAACTGTTCGTAAAACATACTGTAGTGGATTGCATTCTAAGGTCAAGAGGGGAGTTTCAGGAATTATGGTAAAGTGGTAAAAATTCGATAAGCGCCAAATGTTATTTTCTGTGATATTTGATATAGCTCACAGATTGCTAAAGATAAGCGATGAGGTTAGTGGCATGATACACTGCAAATGAAAGGCTTGTTTAAGAAAAGCCATGAAAGAATGTAATGGTATAGTTTTATAACGCTATCATGTGGATTGATAGAAATCGTTGATAATAAAGACTATGCTTAATTTGAAGTTAAACACTGAGCAAGAAAGTAATGAGCGATTTTCTGGGCACATTTAAAACAGACGTCATATTCAAAGACGAAGTGGAACAAACCTTACAGCCACCGTCGATGTATAAGGTATTATTAAATAATGATGATTACACTCCGATGGATTTTGTTGTCGAAGTGTTACAAAAATACTTTTCTTTTGATGAAGAACGCGCTACACAGATAATGTTAGATGTGCATATTCAGGGAAAGGGAATTTGTGGGGTTTTTACCGCAGAGGTTGCAGAAACAAAAGCGGCGCAGGTCAATACATTTGCCCGTGAACATGAGTATCCTTTGCTTTGTACTATAGAGAAAGTCTGATCTGGTTTAATATCAATTTTGGGAGGTGCTTATGCTCAATCAAGAACTGGAGCTTAGTTTAAACGTAGCTTTTACGAAAGCGAAAGACAGTCGCCACGAATTTATGACTGTTGAGCACCTATTGCTGGCGTTACTGAGTAATATCTCGGCACGCGAAGCTTTAGAAGCTTGTAAGGTTGATCTTGTCGCTTTACGTCAAGAACTGGAACACTTCATCGCGCAAACTACACCCTTGTTACCCGAAAATGATAACAGAGACACCCAACCGACGCTCAGTTTTCAGCGTGTGTTACAAAGGGCGGTATTTCATGTGCAGTCATCGGGTCGTAGCGAAGTTAGCGGGGCAAATGTGCTTGTCGCGATTTTCAGTGAGCAAGAATCTCAAGCTGCGTACTTATTGCGTAAGCACGATGTTAGCCGCTTAGATGTGGTCAACTATATTTCTCATGGTACGGTAAAAGGTGAAGAATCGTCATCGTCAGATAACGATATGTCCAATAATAGTGCACCGAATGAAGAGCCACCGGTCTCAGAAGACCACATGGACAACTTTACGACCAATCTGAACCAACAGGCCAAAAAAGGGAATATCGACCCGCTGGTGGGCCGTCAGGCTGAATTAGAGCGAACGATCCAAGTGTTGTGTCGCCGCCGCAAAAACAACCCGTTGTTAGTGGGGGAGTCTGGTGTTGGGAAAACGGCGATAGCGGAAGGCCTTGCATGGCGTATCGAACAGGACGATGTGCCTGATGTCATGAAAGGTTGCACGATTTACTCCTTAGATATCGGTTCATTGTTAGCGGGAACGAAATACCGTGGGGATTTTGAAAAACGCTTCAAAGCCTTGCTCAAAATGTTGGAAAAAGACCCCAAAAGCATACTGTTTATCGATGAGATCCACACTATTATTGGTGCTGGGGCTGCATCAGGTGGGCAAGTGGATGCTGCTAACTTAATTAAGCCACTACTTTCGGGTGGGCGTATTCGCGTGATTGGTTCAACCACCTATCAAGAATTTGGTAGTGTGTTTGAAAAAGACAGGGCGCTAGCTCGTCGTTTCCAAAAAATTGATATTGTTGAACCGACACCAGAAGAAACCATTCGTATTATTAATGGGTTAAAACCGAAATACGAAGCACATCACGATGTGCGTTACACTGCGAAAGCCATCCAGGCAGCGGTAGATTTATCGATTAAATATATCACCGACAGGCATTTACCAGATAAAGCCATAGACGTGATTGATGAAGCTGGCGCGCGTACACGTTTAGTTGCACCAAGCAAACGCAAAAAAACGATTGGTGTTCCTGAGATCGAAACTGTCGTTGCACGTATTGCGCGAATTCCAGAAAAAACAGTTTCATCGAGCGATAAAGACAAACTCAAAACCCTTGATTCACGCTTGAAGATGTTAGTATTTGGGCAAGATAAAGCGATTGAGGCGTTGTCTGAAGCGATCAAAATGAATCGCGCAGGGTTAGGGTTAGAAAATAAACCTGTCGGCTCCTTCTTGTTTGCAGGGCCTACAGGGGTAGGTAAAACGGAAGTCACGGTTCAATTAGCCAAAGCGCTGGATATTAAATTATTGCGTTTTGATATGTCTGAATACATGGAACGTCATACCGTCAGCCGTTTAATTGGTGCGCCTCCAGGCTATGTAGGCTTTGATCAAGGTGGCTTACTGACTGATGCGGTGATCAAGCATCCACACTCTGTGGTGTTATTGGATGAGATTGAAAAAGCGCATCCAGATGTATTCAACATTTTATTGCAAGTGATGGACCACGGCACACTTACCGATAACAACGGCCGTAAAGCGGATTTCCGTAACGTGATTGTCGTCATGACCACAAACGCAGGGGTTCAAGAAACGCAGCGCCGCTCGATTGGTTTCGCAGAGCAGGATAACAGCACGGATGCGATGTCGGAAATCAAGCGTGCTTTCTCGCCTGAGTTCCGTAACCGTCTTGATGGTATTATCTGGTTCAATTCACTGACGCCAGAAATTATCACTCAAGTTGTTGATAAATTTATTGTTGAGTTGCAAGCACAGTTGGATGAGAAGGGCGTATCTATCGAAGTGAGTGCAGCAGCACGTCGCTGGTTGTGTGAGAAAGGCTATGATAAAGCAATGGGTGCCCGACCTATGGCGCGCGCAATTCAGGAGAACCTGAAGAAACCATTAGCAAATGAATTGCTATTTGGTTCACTAACCAACGGCGGCTCTGTGAGTATCGGGCTTGATGAAAAAAGTAACACACTGACATACAGCTTCAGTAGCGTGCACAAGGCCTCTCCGGAGGATGCGGTATTCTGACATAATTAACCACAGGTGTCTCATGCACCTGTGGTAATGTCAGGCCTTGCCTGAAGAGGTAATCAACGGCTACGGAAAATGATTCGGCCTTTGCTCAGGTCATAAGGGGTTAACTCTACAGTTACCTTGTCGCCTGTCAGGATGCGGATATAGTTTTTACGCATTTTACCAGAAATATGAGCAGTCACCACGTGACCGTTTTCCAGTTCAACACGGAACATTGTATTTGGCAGGGTATCTAAAACTGTGCCCTGCATTTCAATATTGTCTTCTTTGGCCATCTAATCCTCTAAGTTTAATAACCGTGATTTTTAACGGGCAAGATAATGCCCAAAAACCCGCACTAAGTAAAGAAGTGTCGCATTTTAACGCGATCTTTATGCTTATGTGAAGGAATAAAATTAATAATAAACCAACGTTCACTAATTGAAAATTGGCGGTAATTCAATCGATTGCGGTATCCAGCAGGCGGGGTCTATCCCTTTGTCACGCCACCGATAAAGAATATGTAAAAAATCCCTACGGGATATTTCTTTTGCGCCAAGTGAGGCGGTGTGGTGGTTAAGTACCTGACAATCAAAAAGCTGCCCATTATAGCGCAAAAAATGAAAATAGAATGTAATAAAAGCAAATTTGGATGCATCATTCATTCTACTGAACATGGATTCCCCACAAAATAGATTGCCCATATTCACACCGTATAGGCCGCCAACCAGTTTGTCGTCATACCAAGCTTCAATAGAATGAGCCATCCCTTCGTGGTGTAACTCAAGGTAACCTGCTTGCACTTCAGGTAAGATCCACGTTCCTTCTTCACGCACAGAACACGCTTCAATAACATCCTTGAAAGCGTGGTTAACCGTAATACGATAAATCTGCTTTTTTAACACTTTTTTCATTGAGCGGCTGATGTGTAAATCGCCCATCAATAATACCGCTCTTGGGTCTGGTGACCACCATAAAGGCATCTCACTTGGATTGAACCATGGGAAGATACCATCATAATACGCTGCTTGCAGCCTTTTTGATGAAAGATCGCCTCCAATAGCTAATAAACCATTGGGTTCCCGCATCGCTTCCGAGACGGGAGGGAACAAATATGAGTCATCATCGAGTTGGTACATATTGCGCCTCAGTGTGTTTTCTGAGCCCAATGGCGCTGGCGGAATTGGTAGTATTGACCTTGCCTATCTAACAACGCTTGATGGGTGCCTTGCTCGACAATTTTACCACTATCCATTACGCAGATGTTATCCATTTCTTCTAAGCCTTGCATGCGGTGGGTGATCACAATCAAGGTTTTGTCAGCACATTTTTCTTTTAGTAACGCTAAGATTTGCTGTTCAGTTTGTGCGTCTAAGCCTTCTGTTGGTTCATCCATCAACACTAGCGGTGTGTTGTGCAACAATGCACGGGCAATGCCTAAGCGGCGCTGTTCACCACCAGATAATTGGCGACCACCTTCCCCCATCCACGCATTGAGTTTCAACTCATTTTCGAGCAAATTGCCTAAGCCGACTTGTTGTAAAACTGCATTCAATTCAGCATCGGTAGCTTGCTCATTCGCTAATAATAAATTATTACGCAGAGTATCACTAAACACATGCACACGTTGCGGTACAACCGACATGATGCTACGGAGTGATTTTTCACTAAATGCATTAATTGGCTGACCATTTAATGTAATTGTACCGCTATCGACATCCCATGCACGGGTTAATAATTGTAAGAGTGTTGATTTACCACAGCCTGTTTTCCCAAGTAGGGCGAGGTGTTGGCCTTTAGCTAAGCGCAATGACACGTTATCGAGGACGGCAAATGGCTGTTCAGGGTAGGTGAACGAGATATTATCGACAGTCAGGCTTTCTAGTGTTGTGATTGAAGGGCTTTCGCTTGGGAACGTCACTTCAGGTTTTGCTGTCATTAATTGGGAAACCCGTGTTGCAGAAGCAATTACTTGCCCCATATGCTGAAAGGCGACGGCGACAGGCCCTAAGGCTTCGAAGGCGGCTAACGCACAGAACACAAATAGCGCAATCAATGCACCAGGTTTAGTATCTCCACCGACGTGCTCAGCGGCCATCCACAGCAGTAAGGTAGCAGTGATCCCCGATGCGAATAAAATAATAGCTTGGGATAACCCTGTTAGTGCAGCTTGCTGCTGCTGGCGAGCTTGCCAGCAGTTTTCAATTGCCCAAAGGTTTTGGCGAAAACGTGTGGTTGCACCAAATAAGGTTAACTCCGCTTGCCCTTGCAGGGCTGAAGTTAAGATAGTGCGATAGTCACCGCGTAGCTCTGTGAGTTCGCGACCAATAGGCTTACCTGCACGGTAAAAAACAAATGGCATTGTGAACAATAAGAACAACATGACGCCACCTAGTGTCCAAGCAAGGCGTGGGTCAAGGTAGCTTAAACCGAAAATCAAGACAAATGTGACAAAAAATGCCGTGATAATCGGCGATAATACACGTAAATAGAGGTGATCAAGGGTTTCGACATCAGCCACTAAGCGGTTTAATAGCTCCCCTTGGCGAAAACGGCTAATGCCCCCCGGAGAAAGGGGTAACACTTTACTAAAGGCAAAAACACGTAAGTGAGCAAGGACTTTGAATGTTGCATCATGGCTGACTAAGCGCTCGCCATAGCGTCCTGCAGTACGGAATATTGCCGCACCACGTACGCCAGCTGCGGGCAGCATATAGTTGAAATAATATAAGCCAGGGAAGCCCGCAATCGCGGTGCCAGCTAAGAACCAACCTGAGAGGGTTAATAGCCCAATACTGGCAAGCAATGTCACGATGGCGAGTATGATCCCAAGCGTTATTAAAAACCAATGGCGGCGGTAGAGGGCTAAGAAAGGATATAAAATTTTCATTATCAGAGCTCCTCACTGCGATGGGCTAATAACTGGGCAAAAGCGCCTTCAGACTGACTAAGTTGAGAGTAATTCCCTTGCTGAATGATTTGGCCGTTTGCCATCACCCAAATTTGGTCGTAATCCAAGGTTTCTTCCAGTAAATGAGTGACAAGCAAAGTGGTTTGCTGCTCAGATAGCTGGTTCAGTGTGTGCATGACACGTTGCTCACTGTGCGAATCAAGGCTTGCTGCAGGTTCATCAAGCAGTAGTAATCGTGAGGGTTTTAATAAAATCCGAGCGACAGCAACACGTTGTGCTTGGCCCACTGAAAGCCGCGCGGCGTAATCACCAAGGCGAGTATTTAAGCCATTGGGTAAGTGAGGTAAAAACTCGGAAACATATGCTTTATCAATAGCGTGTTGAATTTCTGCCTCAGATGCATTTGGTTTACCTAAACAAATATTTTCAATGAGTGTTTGTTCGGGTAAATGTGGGTTTTGCCCAACCCAGCCGAGCAATTCACGCCATTTTTCAGGGCACAACTCACGCAGTTCAATATCATTAACTGTCACTGAACCGTGGTAAGGCAAAAAGCCAAGTAATAAGTTGAGTAATGAGCTTTTACCTGCACCACTTTGCCCAACCAGTGCGATACGCTGTTGTGGCTCGATGGTGAAATTTAACGGGCCAGCAAGGCGTACACCGTCGTGGGATAAAATTTCGAGCTGGCTGGCTTGAATGCGAATAGGGCCATCAGATAACGTTTTTATACCTTGTTGCGGCTTTTCTTCCCCTTCACTATTTAGCAGTGTCTCTAAGGTTTCAGCAGCACCTACTGCTTGAGCTTTAGCATGGTAATAAGTGCCTAAGTCACGCAGTGGTTGGAAAAATTCGGGGGAAAGGATCAGAGCAAGGAAGCCTGCAAACAACGTGACAGGTAAGCCATAGCTACCAAAGTTCATTTCACCCAAATACGAAAAACCGAAGTACACGGCAACCACAGCAATAGAAATTGAGGCGAAAAACTCTAATACGCCAGAAGATAAAAATGCCATACGCAACACTTCCATCGTTCTGGAACGGAAATCTTCAGTGGATTCACGAATTTGCTGAACTTCTGCTTTTTCACGGAAGAACAGGCGAAGGGTATCGAGCCCTCGGAGTCTGTCTAAAAAGCTGCCACTTAAACGGCCAAGTGCGATAAAATTGCGGCGGTTCGCATCAGCGGCGCCTAAGCCAACTAACGCCATAAAAATAGGGATTAAGGGGGCAGTGACAAACAGGATCATCGCGGCTGCCCAATTGAATGGGAAAATGGCGATAAGGATCATGATGGGCACAATCCCTGCTAAATACATTTGAGGAAGATAGCGTGAATAGTAATCTTGCATATCTTCAATTTGCTCAAGGATAATGGTTGCCCAGCTTCCTGCGGGTTTACCTTTAACCCAAACAGGGCCGAGTTCTTGGAGTTTATCTAATACGCGAGTGCGAATTTCTTGGCGCACAACTTGGCCACAACGAAAACCAACCCGTTCTCGAATGTAAGTCACAATGGCACGTAAAACAAATACGCCAATCAGAAGGCAAAATGGGGTCAATAGCTGTTCTCGCGGGGTGCCATCCATAATCAGTGCTTGTAGGATGACGGCTAAGAACCAAGCTTGAGCTATGATCAACAATCCACTGACCATGCCTAACAGCATGGAGATCCGCAACCAGCGCTTAGCAGGTGCACTGTGTTGTTTTAACCAACGTACCAATTCAGTCTGTCTTGATTTATCCATAATGATTTAGTTAGCAGGTGTCGTTTTAATGTCATTGAGTATAGTTAGGTTATGAAAACCTAACAGCGTTTTGTCGTTCACTGTGAGTCAAATAACATCAGGGCGGAAAATAATGATCAAACAACGCATTTAATAAAAATAGTGAGAGCGGTGTTTTTGATCTCGACCTGTAATTCGATTATTTACGCTACATCATAACAGCTTAAGTGGCAGATGTTGCATAATAAAAGTCGGTTATTTAATGTGGAAAGTGCTTTGTTATCAAATTGTTCTGTAAAGGTAAACTGAATATTTCAACTTAAAAAAGCATAAAAGTGATGGAATGCTACTGTATTTTTACGTAATGAGAAGACGGCTTAACACAAAATTGTTAAGCCGTTGGCATTTTTATGGAAATTTAAGGTGTGGGAGTTATATTTAGCCACTCTTTCGGTTTTAAGGTAAATTGTCCGTTAAGCAAATTATCCCAAGCTTTATCTTTTTTCTGCACGGTATTGAATGAATGGCTTTGTGTATCGACAACTTCCCAGCTTTGTTCTATTTCCTGCCAAATATTGCAATCAATAGTTGAGCTAGTCGGGTAGGAATAACACATAACCACATCATCTTTCCCATCTTGATTCACATCTGCCATAAAACCTAAGCATGAATAAGGTTCATGTTTTGATGTGCAATACCACGCACTGCTGAGGTTATCACCCAAATCAAACCAGTTATCTGGCAACGTAGGGCTGTTTTTCGCTTGTATGAGTACCTCTTTGAGTGGTTTTTGTTGCTCTTCAGCATAAGGGCTGGTTTGGAATTGTTTCTGGTACTCAGGATTGCTATTTAGTTGTTCAAACGCGAGCTTACCTTCAGCACCTAATTGCTTTAAGTCATAAGCGAGCGAGCTATTCACTTTGATTTTGCCGTTATTCACGCCCGCTACAATGCTATTGATGGTTATGGTTTTGAAATTGGCGATAGGGCTATTGATCACGAAAATAATGGCGATAAGGGAGAGAATACTGACTTTATTAATCGTGCCGAGTGAGGTCATCCACAATGTTTTTTTGCGAATGATTGCAAGGCTATAGGCTAAAACAACCAAAGCTAAAAATAGCGCGACGGTAAAAGCATATAACCGCTCGATGCTCCAACTGTATTGATTCACCCGCACAAGAATGCCGTACAGTGAAAGCCCAGAAAAAGCGTTGAGCAAGATAATATTTATTAAAACAAAGGCATTCAGCCCTTTACGGAATTGGTATTGTGTACTGCCATCCCCATAGACAAAATTAATAAAAATGAGATTAAGGATCACAAACCACAGCATTACGGCAGAGCCTAAGCCTGCGGAGTCCAACCCAGAAAAATAGGAAATAACAAAGCCACCTAAGAAAATGACCGCAACGACGTTTAATAATGGCAGGAAGAAACGGGCAATAAAGCTCACGAAGTTACTGAGTTGAATATCAACAGTTGCACGTAAAAATGTTAAGCCAATATTAAAACCAAGGGTAAAACAGACCCAATAAATGACTTCATTATCAAGAATGTCACTTAAAAAGTGCAAATTAACAATGCCAAACAAAAAGCTGGCTAATTTCACAATTAAGGTCAAGAGCCCACCAATTGCCGAGGCTAATACACCTAAGAAGGTATTTTTAATATATAGCCCCATTAAGCAACCGTAATTAATTTTCCAGGTTTTTGTGGTTTGCCATAGTTGCATCCATGGAAGCATAAAAAACAGCAGAATAGTTAGCGTGGCAAAGGCAAAGAATGGGTCTGCATCCGCGGGTTGTTTAAAGTCTTGGGCATGCCAATAGTTAACCCAACAAGTTAAAGCAATAGTTAAAGCGATACTAAGATAGAAAACCACAGATTTGGCGTTAGTGATTAAGTAGCTAACCACTGATGGCACGAATATCGCCAGTAACATGGGTAGGAATACCGTAGTTGCATCTAACTGGCTGTCAGAGCGAATAGAGTAATCCGTTGTTGCGGCAATGACGATGCCCTGAATGATGGCGAGTATGATAACAATAAAATACGAATAGCCACGAACGATATCACGCCCTGATGGTTGCTCCATATCAATACCTATAAAGTTAAGATCATGTAAAAACAGTATAGGCAGTGCAGGAGAAGGGCAATATAAACTTGCTCTTAAAAATATGTCGCGATGTGAAGTATTGAACGGTAAACAATAAAAAAGGCAGTCACCGATTACGGTCACTGCCTAAACCAAAAGCATATGGCGATTATTTAGACGCTAAACCGTCAAGATAGCGCTCGGCATCTAGTGCCGCCATACAGCCAGTACCAGCAGAGGTAATCGCTTGGCGGTATATATGATCCATCACATCACCTGCGGCGAATACGCCTTCTACAGAGGTTTGTGTGGCATTACCTTGGGTACCTGATTGTACTTTGATATAGCCATTATCTAAATCGAGCTGACCATCAAAAATAGCGGTATTTGGGCTATGGCCAATCGCGATAAAGGCGCCCATTACTGGGATATCTTCAGTGGTATGCGTTTTCGTACATTCAAGGCGCACACCTGTCACACCCATATCATCACCTAACACTTCATTTAAGGTGCGATCCGTATGCAGTACGATATTGCCGTTTTCGACTTTATCCATTAAACGGTTGATCAGAATTTTTTCTGCGCGAAAGCTATCACGGCGGTGAATTAAATGTACCTCGGAGGCGATATTGGATAAATACAGGGCTTCTTCAACCGCTGTATTACCACCCCCAACGACAGCAACTTTTTGATTGCGATAGAAAAAACCATCACATGTTGCACATGCAGAAACACCGCGACCTTTAAACGCTTCTTCAGAAGGTAAACCAATATAACGTGCAGATGCCCCCGTTGCGATGATTAGCGCATCACAGGTATATTCGTTTTCATCACCAAATAAGCGGAATGGACGTTGTTTTAAATCCACTTTATTGATGTGATCAGAGATAATTTCGGTTTCAAATTTAGCAGCGTGTTCATGCATACGGTCCATGAGGCCTGGACCCGTTAGGCCTTCAGGGTCACCAGGCCAGTTTTCGACTTCCGTTGTGGTCGTCAATTGACCGCCTTTTTCCACCCCAGTAATCAGTGCAGGACTTAAATTTGCGCGAGCTGCATATACAGCTGCTGTATAACCTGCGGGGCCTGAACCTAAAATGATTAACTTGCGATGTGTGGTTGTGCTCATGAATTCCTCTTTTAATCTCAAAAAAAGCATGCTTAGGATTGTAGGAGAAATAGGAAGGTAACAAAAGTGATTTAAGTGCGACTTAGTTTTATGCCACTTATTTCTCTGATAGGCAAGACTCGCCAAATGTAAAAAAATGTGACAAAAAGGTAGGGGAGTCACGCTTCATGATTTTTAGGAATTATCTTGAATTAGCGCTGCGAAACGTTTTACTGGAAAAAAAAGCGAAATCTTGTACTGATTTTTATTCATTTGCTTTGACAATCGGCTGCGCATTTGCGAAAACATCTATGTAAGAGTTAATTATCTAGCAGGTCAATGGAAATGGCGCATTTTTGTTCTTGCTGGAAAATTAGCTTTACACTACTTACAAACTTAAAAAATGAGTCACGATTGTGAATGATCATTACATTCACACGAACTTCAGCACTATAAATAGAATTTGCCCTGAACACGAATTCCTAATAAAAAAGGTAGTTGGCAAGGGGCTCATTTTATAGATGTAGAAAATAACAATTAGAGAAAGAGAGATAAAGAGATGATTGACAATAAAAAGCGTCCTGGCAAAGACCTTGACCGTATCGACAGGAATATATTAAACGAACTACAAAAAGACGGGCGTATTTCTAACGTAGAATTATCCAAGCGTGTTGGTTTATCCCCAACACCTTGTTTAGAGCGTGTACGCCGTCTTGAAAGACAAGGTTTTATTTCAGGCTATACAGCCTTGTTGAACCCGCATTACTTAGATGCATCCCTATTAGTGTTTGTTGAAATTACATTAAACCGTGGTGCGCCAGACGTGTTCGAACAGTTTAATACTGCAGTTCAAAAGCTTGAAGAAATTCAAGAATGTCACTTAGTTTCAGGTGACTTTGACTACTTGTTGAAAACGCGTGTGCCTGATATGTCCGCATATCGTAAGCTACTAGGGGAAACGCTGTTACGTTTACCAGGTGTAAACGACACACGTACCTACGTAGTGATGGAAGAAGTTAAACAAAGCAACCGTTTAGTGATTAAAACTCGCTAATCAAGGCTTTTTTGACCTCACTTCAGCACAGCATTATTGGCTTTGTTGTCGCACTGCAGTTTCAACGCTGAGTTTACTCAGCGTTGTTCCGTTTTAGCACCCTAATAATTTCTTCAATTTTTCTTTTTAAATCGGTAAGTTAACAGCTACTAGTGCCTTTCTTACGTTCTTTTACGAAATTCCCTTGTTTATCGATAAGTTTTATTATCAATTTATTGATTTTAAAGCTATAAATAATTAGGAGTTTTGACGATAAATAGAAATTGAATCCAAATACATTAGATGAAATACTGAGTTACTATATATTAATCGGGCATTTATTTGTCTTAGAGCCAGCAAAACAGGCATTTTAGGGCGATTAATGTTAGAATAATCAGAGTCAGTGAAGAACATCAGTCAGTAAAGAAACAATAATGAGCCAAGAATACACAGAAGATAAATACATCAAATTTAAAAAACTCAGTAGCGGAAGACGGCTATTAGAGGTGATTTTGCTCGCGATTTGCTTAAGTGCCGTTTTTCTTATGGTCGCGTTATTAAGTTTTAGTCCTTCAGACCCGAGTTGGTCACAAACAACGTGGAACGCCCCTGTGAAAAACTTGGGGGGAAGTGTGGGGTCGTGGAGCGCTGATATTTTGTTTTCTGCCTTTGGCATTTTGGCTTTTGCTATTCCACCACTGTTGTTATTGGGTTGTTGGGCTATCTATCATTATGAAAGCCAGCGTCGCTACATAGATTTTTTCTCGCTTTCTTTACGCCTTATCGGTGGCCTTGCATTGATCCTTTCTTCCTGTGGATTAGCCGCCTTGAATTTTGATGATTTACCCAACTTTGCTTCTGGTGGCGTGATTGGTAGTGTATTTAGCAGTGCCATTATGCCTTGGTTTAATTCATTAGGTGCCACATTGGCACTGTTGTTCTTATGGGCGATTAGCTTCACGTTGTTTACAGGTTGGTCATGGTTGACAATTGCAGAAAAAATTGGAGCGGCTGTCCTGCTTCCAATTACGTTATTAACCAACCGTGCGAGAGGCGATGACCTGGATGATTATGAAGTAGAGGAAACTGAAGATGCGCTACAACGAGCGCAAGAGGCTGAGCACTTAGCGAATGATAATGAACAATTACTCGATTCCGATGATGTGCTGTTTTCAGCGCCAACTGTTGCTGAGTTAGTTACTGAAAATACGCCGCAGCCAGAGTCCATTGAGGTGCAAAGTCATATTGAGGCTCAGCCAGAAACCTCTACGGTAGTTGAGTCAGATGCTTTACCCTCTTTCTCAGCGGTAGATGAACCAAATACATACCACTTTGAGGTTCCTGATGATTACCAGCCACAAGCCAGTGGGCGTTTTGATAACTTAGCGGAGCCTGTTGTTTCTCAATCAGATCATGTTCCTGCAGCGCCATCTGCATTTAGTTCTGTCAATGATCATGAGTTAAAATATCAAGAAAAACAAATAATTGATAATGAATTCAACACGTCAGCGATGCCTGTAGAACCCGCATCACAAAATACATTCGCAGCTCAAGTCCCCTCAGAATTATTTACACCTGCGCCAGTTGTTACCGATGTCCCTGTTAGTTCTTCCGTTACTGAGCGGGTTGCTGATGCGAGTGCTTTAGCTGCAGCGGGTATTTCTATTGCTGCGCTTGAGCGCCACGCACAAGTTAAGCAAAATATGGAGCCTGAACTGCCAAGGCCTAATCCTGTTCGTTTACCGACACGCCGCGAGTTATATGGAATTCGGATCCCATCCCAGCGTGATGCAGAGTTACAACGTCGCCAAGAAGAAGCCTCTAAACGCGAAGAAATTTATCAGCAGTGGTCAACAAATGACGTTGAAGATGCACAAAATAGTGACGATTCGCAACAAGATGAATTACTACGCGCTCAATTCTTAGAGCAGCAACGTGAGCGCTATGGTGAAGTGGATAGCACGGACTATGAGCCGCCTGTTACGCAAACCGCGCCAACAGAGTTCCCCGACGTGCAGCATGTGGAGCAAGCAGAACAATCGCCAGCCAACACATGGACGCAGCCAACCATTGAGCATCGTTGGCCATCTTCATCTGATTTATCCGCCAATACGCATAAATTTGCTGAACCTGAAGTGGCATCTATTATTCCTAGTGATGCTTTTGAAAGCCAATTTGATGATGAGCAAAAAGACGTCGAACCGAAGATTGATTTACGAAGAGAATTCTCGGTATTGGATAGCTTTTCTCCTGTAGATGATTTAGTGGATGACGAGCCTGCTGATCCACTCTTTATGCCAACATTTACCGCTGTTGAATCGCCAATAGTTCCACCAAATAATTCGCATTCAGGGCTTGGCAATAGCCAATCTGCAACACACACTTTTGCA